>JAYUWZ010001112.1:0-5507 GCA_043753265.1 Verrucomicrobiaceae bacterium | reverse complement strand
CTCCACCATCCCCGGTCTTTACTCCACAGACACCCTTCGCACGTTCTTCTTCGAATTTGAAAACGACGGTTGGGAAGCCGAGATGGAGGCCTTTCACGACACCGATGTGGAGGTGCCCGCAAAACTCACCGTCGACGGCAAAGAATACCCGAATGTCGGCCTCCATTTCCGCGGCATGTCCAGCTACATGATGGTCCGCGCGGGCCGCAAACGCTCGCTGAACGTGGCGCTCGATTTTGCCGACAAGAAGCAAAAGCTCGACGGCTACAAGACACTGAACCTGCTCAATTCCAATGGCGATGAGTCGATGATGAGCAGCGTGCTCTACTCCGAAATCGCCCGCCACTACATCCCCGCGCCCAAGGCGAACTTCGTGCGAGTGGTCATCAACGGCGAAAACTGGGGCGTCTACGGCAGCGTGCAGCAGTTCAACAAAGACTTCGTGCAGGAAAATTTCCGCACCGAGGATGGCGCGCGCTGGAAGGTGAGCGGCTCGCCCATGGGCCGCGGCGGCCTCGAATACCTCGGAGAGGACATCGAGAAATACAAACCGATCTACGTTCTCAAAACCAAGGACAACGAGGAGGATTGGAAGGCGCTCGTCGCACTCTGCAAGACCCTTGAGGAAACGCCGCTCGACAAGCTGGAGGAGGCGCTGAAGCCCATCCTTGATATCGACGGACTGCTCTGGTTCCTCGCGCTCGATAACACGCTCATCAACACCGACGGCTTCTGGGTGCGCGCCAGCGACTACAGCCTCTACCGCGGAAAGGACGGCAAATTTCACGTCATCCCACACGACATGAACGAGGCCTTCACTGCACCCCACGGCCCGGGCATGGGCGGTGGTGGACGCGGTCGTCGCGGACAGGATGGAAACCGCCCGCCGGAACCAGGAGCTCCTCCGGGTGCGCCACCCGCAAACGCGGAAGCTCCCCAACCAACGCTCCCGCCACAGAGCGAGCCCGCCCGCGCACCTGGAGACGCGCCCGCAGGCGGGCAGCCTCCCCGGCCGCCCGGCGACGCACCACGCTTCCCCGGCATGGGAGGCGGCATCGCGGTAAAAGGCGTGGAACTCGATCCGCTCATTGGGCTCGATGACGCAAAGAAACCACTGCGCAGCCGTGTCCTCTCCGTGCCAGCGCTGCGCACCCGGTACCTCGCCAATGTCCACACCATCGCCGACCAGTGGCTCGATTGGAAAAACCTCGGCCCCATCGTCGCCAAGCACCGCGCCCTCATCGAAAAAGAAGTGGAGATCGACACCCGCAAGCTCGGCACCCTCGCCTCCTTCCAAAAGCTCACCGCCGACCAGCCAGCCGCAGAGACCCCTCCCGTCGCCGCCGCCGAACCACCCCGCCGAGGCCCAGCACACATGACCCTCCGCGCCTTCGCCGACCAGCGCCGGGCCTACCTACTCGCGCACCCGGAAGTCAAAAAAGCTGCGGGGAAAGTAAGCCCCGCCAATCGTGCGCGCCCTGACGGCGGGTTGTGATCTGGAGTGCGGGAGCTTGCTCCCGCTCTGGAGGCGCGAAGCGGTTCGATGGGAAAACCGTGCGACCTGGATCGCGGGTTTTATGGCGAGAGAGGCGCTTTTCAGATACTCGATTCCATTTCTCGGCACCGTATCTTGCCCGCCAGCGCTCCGCGCCCTCCAGAGCGGGAGCAAGCTCCCGCACTCCAGATTATCCAGCCGCCTTATCGACGCTCTACTCCCCGCGCAGCCACCGCACGAGCATGTCCAACTGCGCTGCGTTCACCCGGCTCCCCTCGCCAAACTCCGGCATGCGGTCGTTCTTCTTCCCGTAGAACCGATCGTGCGCAGGGTTTTTGATGAACTCCTTCATCCACTCCGCCGACGCGTAGCCCGTGAAGTCCGGCCCTGTGCCACCCTTGATTTCGTGGAATGCGTGGCAGTCGGTGCAGTCGAGGGCGATGTCTGTCAGCAGCTTTTTCCCCTCGGCGATGATCGCCGAGTCGCGCGCATCCGCGTCCTTCTGCGAGGGCAGTTTGGCCTCCGCGCTGAGCGCGATGATCATCTTCTCGAGCTGCGCCTTTTCCTCGGCGCCGTACTCGGCAACGTCGTCCAAAATGAAGCGCACCATCTTGCCTTTCTTCTCACCCTCCTTGGGATTCACGAACGCCGTACCGCCGAAAAACTTGTGGGTCTCAATCTGCTTCGGATCCATGAAACCCGTGAGCCATTCCCGCGAGCCAAAGCCCGCAAGATCGGGGGCGGAGGCCGGCTTGCCATCCTGCAACGGCGCGCCGAGTCCATTATGCCCCGCATAGCTGTGGCAGCTCGCGCACTCCTTTGCAAAAATACGCGGCCCCTGTGTCTGCGGATCATCGCGGAGCAGCGCCAGCGCGCCTTCCGTGGGGATACCCTGGCGGGCCTTCGCAAGCTCCTTCGTCCTGGCGGCATCCTTGTGCGCCATGGCCACGGAGGCCTTGTAATCCGGGTTTTCCAGATCGTGTGCGAAGGCGATTTTCGTAAGCGCGCAGAACACTGCGAGGCCTCCGAAAATGAGCAGCACATTGAAGTAATGCCCGAGCTGGAACCAGCCGATGCGAATGCGCCCGATGAACGGAACCAGCACCAGCACCACGCACACAATCCCCGGGATAATCACCGATCCCCAAATCAAATTCTCGCCCTGAAACCATTTCAGGAACTGGAAGAGGAACATGAAATACCAGTCGGGCCGCGCCGCATTATAGGGCTCCGCGGGATTTGCGGGCGCACCCAGTTCCGCCCCCTTGAAGTACCACACAAGCCCCAGCACGGCACCCATGACCACGATGCACGCAATCGCATCGCGCAACACCTGGTCGGGCCAGAACATCGCATCCACCTTGCGTTTCGGACGCGCAGGGGTGAGCCCATGTTTTCGAAAGAGCGCGACGTGGATGATGATGAGCAGCACCAGCAACGCAGGCAGCACGCCCGCATGCAGCGCGAAGAATCGCGTGAGCGTATGGTGCCCGTAATTCGCATCGCCCACCACCACTCGCTGCACGCTTTCGCCGACCACCGGCACGCCGGCGACGAGATTCGTCACCACCTTCGTGCTCCAGTATCCGCGCTGATCCCACGGCAGCAGATAGCCCGTAAGCGAGATCGCCATCGTGAGCCCGAGCAGCCCCAGGCCAAACCAATAGTTGAACTCACGCGGCGCCTTGTAGGCGCCATCCAGAATCACCTGCATGAGATGCAGGATGAGCAGCGGCACCATGAGCTGCGCCATGAAGTGATGAATCCCACGCAGCAGCCATCCCGCCGGCAGCACCTCATTGATATAGTACACGCTCTCCCACGCGCTCTGCGCGCTGGGGCTATAGTTCATCCACAAAAAGATCCCCGTTATAAACTGCACCACGATGGCAAACGTGAGCGTGCTGCCCCACACATAGCGCCACCGCGCCCCACCCGGCACATGCTCATACAGCGCCATGCGGAGCAGCTTGCGGTAGCCGGTGCGGTCGTCGATCCAGTCAAAAAATTTCATCGGGTGAGTGAGAAAAGGTCAGGAGGTAAAATCAAATGGAGCGACAAGATTACGCCAGTTCTTGGAGTGCGGCAGCCCTCTGCCGCTTTGGATGGAGGAAAGGCGGAGGTAGGTTTGAGAGGTCGCCAAAACTCGCGACCTCATACCTTTCGACAGCGACCCTCCACCCCACCAAAAATCCCGCCCATCCTCCAAAGCGGCAGAGGGCTGCCGCACTCCAACACCTGGCGTATGTTCTCGCCTGCCCTTGCAAATCCACAGCTGGGAGAATTGTTCGACGCATCACGTTCTTGTAGTTCAGCAGCAGTGGGGGTGGAAACTAGGCGACGGCGATCTTCTCTTTCACGCCCGCCTTGAAATCCTGGAAGCGCACCCACACTTCGCCCTCTCCGCGGATCTCCACCGTCAGCGTATCCAGCCCGCGCGCGGACGGGCTTGTGCCCACCACCGCGCCGTCCTTTGCAAATGCGCTGTCGTGGCACGGGCAAAAGTAATCCGTCTTTTCCGGCCGCCATTTCACCGCGCAACCGAGATGCGGGCACGAACTGTTGAATGCCCTTACCGAGTCGTCCTCCGTGCGCTCCAGAAAGACCGAGCCGATCTCGCTGCGCGAATGCCGCGTCCACGCATCCGTACGCTCCACCACGATTTGGAAAAGCTGCGGCGCCCCCCCCTTGGGCAGCGAGTCCACCTTCGTCAGCTTCACCCACGAGCCATTCGGCGCGGGCTTGGTGAGCGGCCCGAGCAGCACCACCACGCCCGCCACGACGGGCGCAACCATGCAGGCCCCGCCTAGCACGCAGCACGCGGCGCTCTTGATAAACTCGCGCCGGTTTGCGGCGGCTGCCTGCTCGGGATGTGGTGTTTCTCCGGTGGAAGACATCATCCAAAACTGGCCGCGCCCCTGTCGGAATGCAATCCGCCATATCGAATTTCCGACTTCACGCTCGGGAAAATCGCGCATGAATCCATTCATGCGAAAACTTTCCATCGCTTCCTTGTCTCGATCCCCGCACGCCGCGCTATGCTCTCCCACATGCTCCGGCTCCTTGCCCTCTTGTGTGCATTCTCCAGTGTGCTCTCCGCAGCCGATAAACCGAACATCCTGCTCATCATGGCCGACGACATTGGCTACGGCGATTTGAGCTGCTATGGCGCGAAGCACGCGAAGACACCCAATCTTGATCGCCTCGCCAAGGAAGGCCGCCGTTTTCTCGATGCGCACTCGCCCGCCAGCACCTGCACGCCCACGCGGCGCGCGCTGCTCACCGGCACCTACTCGTGGCGGCAGCAGCCCGCGAGCGGCATCCTGCCCGGCGACGCCCCGCTCGGTATCGCGCCCGGCACCGTCACGCTTCCCTCGCTGCTCAAGCAAGCCGGCTACACCACGGGCGTCGTCGGCAAATGGCATCTCGGCCTCGGCGGCCCTGCCGCGCCGGACGGCACTGGCAAAGGCCCCGACTGGAATGCCGACATCACACCCGGGCCCGGCGAGATCGGTTTCGATTCCACATTCATCATGGCCGCCACCGGCGACCGCGTGCCGACTGTATATGTGGAGGGCCACCGCATCGTGGGCCTCGACCCGGCCGACCCCATCACCGTGAGTTACAAATTCAAGGTGGGCACTGAACCGACCGGCAAGGAAAATCCCGACCAGCTCAAACTCAAGCACACCCATGGCCACGACATGACCATCGTCAACGGCGTGGGCCGCATCGGCTGGATGACCGGTGGCAAGGCCGCGCGCTGGCGCGACGAGGACATGGCCGACATCTTTGCCAAAAAAGCCATCGCCTTCCTCGACAAAGCCGCCGCGAAAAAGGACCAGCCTTTCTTCCTCTACTTTGCCACCCACGGCATCCACGTCCCGCGCGTGCCGCATGAGCGATTCAAGGGCGTGAGCGGCCACGGCGTCCGCGCCGACGCCATCCACGAGCTCGACGACACCGTGGGCCAGGTGCTCGCCGCGCTGGAGAAAAATGGCCAGCTCGACAG
>JAYUWZ010001111.1:0-5512 GCA_043753265.1 Verrucomicrobiaceae bacterium | reverse complement strand
GATGGAGTGGAAGGACGCCGCCGGAAAGAACCTCCCCACCAAACCCTCGCCTTCGTACACGCGCAGCAGCACGTCTGGCTGGGTCGATCGGAAGACGTCCTTCCTCGTGCCGGAAGGCGCGGTGACCCTGGAGTTCATCCCCTCCCTTTTTCAGGTGCAGAAAGGCACCCTCGATATCGACGACCTCGTCCTCAAGCCCGTCGAGCCCGCAGTGCTCATCGCCGCCAAGGCCAAAGCCGACGCGGAGCGCATGGCATCGGAAATTCCCGCCGAGGAGCCGCAGCGCGCGAAGTGGCCGCAGGAACTCCGTGTCGAGGGCAACAAGGTTTTGAAGAAAGACGGCACGCCCATCTGGCTGCAGGGGGTGAACGTGGTGAGTCTGGAATGGAATGCGCGTGGGGAGCAGGTGATGAAAGCGACCAAAGTGGCGATCGAGGATTGGGGATCGAATATCATCCGGCTGCCGGTGAAGGAGGAGTATTGGTTCGGTGAGGAAGCCAAGGGTGGTGGCGAAGCTTATCGCAAGCTGATCGATGAACTCGTGACCTTCACCGCCAACCGCGGGGCTTACCTGATGATCGACCTGCATCGCTACAAGGCGCCCCGGCAGGAGCACGCGGATTTTTGGAAAGATGCAGCAGCGCGCTACAAGAATCATCCCGCAGTTATCTTCGATCTTTTTAACGAGCCCCACGGCACTTCGTGGGAGGTGTGGCGCAATGGTGGATTTATCGCGGAAAAAACGAAGGCCGGCGACGAAGACAATTTCACCACGGCGGAGGAAAAGGCCAAGGCTGTGAAGGGATTTCAGTCCGTGGGAATGCAGGGCCTGCTGGATACCGTGCGCGCCACCGGCGCGCGGAATGTCGTGCTCGTGGGTGGTCTCGACTACGCCTACGACCTCTCCGGCATCGCCAACGGTTTCGCGCTGAAGGACTCGCCGGATAGTAACGGCATCATCCTCTCCACCCACATTTACCCGTGGAAAAAAGACTGGCAGGAAAAGGTGCTCTGCGCCGCCGACAAATACCCGATCCTCGTCGGTGAAGTCGGCGCACCGGAAAAAAAGATGCCCTGGCTGCCGGCTGAGCAGCAGGAGGAGGCCGTCACCTGGGTTCCCGAGATGATCGGGTTCATCCAAAAGCACAAGTTTCACTGGACCGCGTTCGCCTTCCATCCGAAGGCCGGCCCCGCGATGCTCGAGGACTGGAGCTACAAGCCAAACGCCACCTGGGGTTCCTTCGTGAAGCGCGCGTTTGCGGGCGAGCAGTTCGAGCTCAAAAAGCTGCGATGATCCGCGGTTTCTACAGCGCTCTCGCGCTATTTTTTCTACTGGCCGCGACTTCGCGCGGGGAGGTGAATGGCTCGGAGTTGTATCAGCGACATTGCGCCATGTGTCACGGCGCAGAGGGACGCGGGGTGGCGGGTGTATTTCCACCGCTCGCGCATGCCGACTACCTCTCCCGGGAACGGGTCAAAAGCTTGAAGGCCCCGCTCGCCGGGCTCTCGGGCGAAATCACCGTGAATGGCCAGGTCTATCGCGGAGGAATGCCGCCAGTGACGCTCGACGACGAGCAACTCGTGGCGGTCTTCAGCTACATCTTCACCTCGTGGGGCAATCAACTGCCACCACCGACGCGTGAGGAAATCGCGTCCCTGCGCGCAAAAACAAAGTTTCCCACGCACGCTGCCTTGCTGGCAGCGATGGGGGCCGGGGAGCTGCCTGCCGCGCCGGAAGGCTGGACCCTGGGCGTTGCGACAGAGCTCACTTTCTCACCAGTGCGCCTGACTGTTCATCCCGATGGCTCCTGCATCCTTATTCTCGCCGAGAACGGCGACATCTGGTCGTGCCTGCTCGACGGTCGCGAACTTTCGCGATTCCTCGAAGCTTCATCCTACATCGATGCGAATCTCGGCCGACCGTCCGTGCTTGGCTTCACTGTGGATCGCGAGCGGCGGCTTTATATCGTGGCCAACCAACGCAACGAGAAAGCCACACCCGTGCGAAATGAAGTGACCATCTTCCGCACATCCGCGTGGTCGGGCGAAAGCGCATGGGGCCGCCCCGCTCCGTGGTTGCGCACCTCCTATCCATGGGGCGTCGGCCCCTACAACCACGGCGTCTCGCACATCGCTCAAGGCCCGGACGGAATGCTCTATGTGAACAGCGGCTCGCGAACGGACAGTGGCGAGCCCGGCACCTCCCCGCGATACGCGACCACGGGCGAAGATCCGCTGACAGCCTGCATCTGGCAACTGGATCCCAAACGAGACAAACCCACGGTCCATATCTTCGCACGCGGACTGCGTAACAACTTCGGTTTCTGCTGGGATGATACCGGCCATCTGCTCGCCACTGAAAACGGCCCTGACGCTGAACCCGCTGAGGAACTCAATGTGATCGAAGCCGGAAAACACTACGGGTTTCCATACCAATTCTCCGACTGGTCCACAAAACCTTATCCCCATACTGCGGACGCACCGCCCGGCCTTGTCTTCACGCAGCCCCTCGCCAATCGCGGCCCCGACGCCGGTGGCAGCGCGAAAGGCATCGCAACCTTTGACCAACACTCCTGCCCCTCCGGCATCGTGTGGCTGGAGAAAGATTGGCCCGCACCATTGGGCGGTACCTTTCTCACCGCACGCTTCGGCAATCTGCTGCAACGCCCGAGCGATGTTGGGTTCGACATCCTGCAACTCCGGCCAGACTTCGCGGCCGGCACGACGTCCGTCAGCCGTTTTCTGTCACCACTGGGCCGCCCAATCGACCTGCTCAAGCTGCCAGGCCATCGCATCATTATCGCCGAATACTGCCGGGGCGCGACGCTTGCGGCAGGCATGGGCACACCCGGTCGACTGCTCATTCTCTCTCCACGAAAGCAAAACGCGCAGTCCAACACACCCCAGGCCCAAGCGCAGCCCTCGAACTGACATCACCGTGCCGAAAACGAAGCCGCGGTGAAACGGTTGATTGGACGGCGAATGGATCACCTTTGAAGACTCTCGCTCTGGAGATGCTTCGTGCAAAACGTGCTAGGAGCACCCCGCTGTTGCTGCAATGCGATGGCGGGCGGCAAGCCGTCCATGCGGTCCACATCGGGGTTCGCAATTTGGTGGAACAATCGACGCGCATAGGGCGCGACGGATTGCAGATCCCGTTCGCCAGCGGCGGACGAAGACCACGCGCCTGCGAGGAACATCGCCACACTCAAGGTCTTGGGAACTGGCGTGACGAAAAGGACGAGGTCATCGCCGTTTTTGCTGAACGGCAAAGGCGTTCGTTTACCTTCGATTCAGTCTCAACATCGTTCCTCAATTTACGGCGAGGGGCATCCACGCACGGTGACCGAGGCGAATAGCAGATGAATTCCGTCAGCCTCGACGCCTCACAATCCAACTGGCGGTCATTATTCAAGGCGCTTGCGTCGCTTGCACCAGATTGCACCAAAACTGAATCAGCCACCCTCCGTCGATTTGACGCGACAACTCTCAACAGCAACCTTTATGAAATTCGTCACTCCTATTCATCATTCCGCACGTGCGCTTAGCGTTTCATTACTCCTTCTCGGGCAATATCATTCGTTGGCGCAAGAGCCTGCAGAGTCAAAACCCAGTGCTGCGAAGCCTGCGGAGACCCACCAGAGCACGACCAAAGCCGCGGAACCACTTACGACAAACCACGGGCTGCCAATTTCAGATAATCAAAACCAACTCAAGGCTGGTGCGCGAGGGCCGGTATTGCTCGAGGACTTTATTTTTCGTGAGAAGATTCAACACTTTGATCACGAGCGGATTCCAGAGCGAATCGTGCATGCGCGCGGGTCAGCGGCGCATGGTTATTTCCAATGCTACAAGTCGCAGGCTGACATCACGAAAGCTGCATTCTTACAGGACCCAGACAAGAAGACTGACGTTTTCGTACGGTTTTCCACAGTTGCGGGCGAACGTGGTTCGGCAGACCTGGCGCGTGATGTTCGCGGTTTTGCCGTGAAGTTTTACACTACTGAGGGAAACTACGATCTCGTCGGCAATAACATCCCAGTCTTTTTCATTCAGGATGCAATGAAGTTTCCCGATCTGGTGCATTCCGTGAAGCCAGAACCGCACAATGCGATACCGCAAGCAGCATCTGCGCATGACACTTTCTGGGACTTCGCCTCCCTCACACCGGAAATCAATCACATGCTTCAATGGGTGATGAGCGATCGCGCACTTCCGCGTTCCTATCGCATGATGGAGGGCTTCGGAGTGCATACCTTTCGTCTGATGAATGCGAAGGGTGAAACGCATTTCGTGAAGTTCCATTGGCGCCCGAAACTCGGGATGCAATCGCTGGTTTGGGACGAAGCGACGAAGATTAACGGCAAAGACCCTGACTTTCATCGGCGTGATTTGTGGGAAGCCATCGAGCGTGGGGACTTCCCTGAATGGGAACTCGGCCTCCAGGTATTCGACAATGCCACCGCGGCGAAGTTCGACTTCGACGTGCTCGACGCGACAAAACTCATCCCAGAGGAAGTGGTGCCGCTGAAAATCGTGGGCAAGCTCGTGCTCAATCGGAACCCAGACAACTTTTTCGCGGAGACGGAGCAGGTGGCTTTCTTGCCGACCAATCTCGTTCCCGGGATCGAATTCACAAACGATCCACTCCTGCAGGGCAGACTTTTCTCGTATCAGGACACGCAAATCTCGCGACTTGGCGGGCCAAATTTTCCCCAGCTTCCAATCAACGCGCCCAAAGGCTGTCCCATGGGTTTCGGAAACAATTTTCAACGCGACGGAATGCATCAAATGGCCGTGCCGAAAGGCCGTGTCTCGTATGAACCCAACTCGCTCGATGGTGGGAAAGGCCCCCGGGAGAACCCGACGCGAGGCTTTACCTCAGTACCCGAGGAAGTAACCGGCGCGAAGACACGCAAGCGTTCCGAGACGTTTTCGGATCACTACTCGCAAGCGCGCCTTTTCTTTCGCTCACAGACCGAACCGGAGCAACGTCACATCATCAGTGCGTTTGCTTTTGAACTGGCAAAAGTAGAGACGAAAGCGATCCGCATGCGGATGCTCGGCCACCTCGCGAACGTCGATGAAACCTTGCATAAGGGCGTTGCAGAAGCGCTGGGCATGAAAGAAAAAGCGGAACCTGTGAAACCGGCTGTTGCGCCGCACGACATGCCCGTTTCGCCCGCGCTGAGCATCCTTGCCAAAGCTCCCAAGACGCTTGCGGGACGGAAGATCGGAGTACTCGTAGGGGACGGTTTCGACGCGGCTCGTCTGACGGAACTGCGTAATGACGTAAAGGAAGCAAAGGCCGTCCTCGTCGTCGTAGCCCCGAAAATCGGTGGCGTGAAAGATAGTGGGGGAAAAATTGTTGAAGCGGACATGGCGCTTTCCGGTGCGCCCTCTGTGCTCTTTGATGCCGTCATCGTCCTGACCTCCAAAGACAGCGTTGCCGAACTGGCCGCGAATGCCGCCGCTGTCGATTGGGTTCGCGATGCCTTTGGACACCTCAAGG
>JAYUWZ010001110.1:0-2532 GCA_043753265.1 Verrucomicrobiaceae bacterium | reverse complement strand
CGGGACTTTGCGCCGACCGCGCGGCGCACGCCGATCTCCCGGATGCGCTCGGTGATGCTGGCGAGCATGATGTTCGTGATGCCGATGCCTCCCACAATCAGCGCAATGCTGGAGATGAGGCCGCCCACCATGCGGGTCTGTTTGATGGAGCTCTCCGTGGCGTCGGCCCATTCCTGGCGTGTCTCAAAGGTGAAGTCCTCCACGCCCCGATGGGTGCGCATGAGCGCGACCCGAACTTGCTCCAACGCGGGTGCCATGGAGTTCGGATCGGCCACCTGGATGGCGAGTTCGTCGAGGATGTAGTTTGGGCCGGGATCGTCCTTGATGCTGGAGTTCGCTACATTCGCTGCCCCTGAAGTGGAGCCCCCGCTGGGCGACCCGCCAGCGCTTTTGAACTCATAGAACATCGTGGAAAATGGCACGAGGAAGGTCTCGTTCTTGCGGTTGTAGGGGTTCCACTGGCGGCCAAATTTACCCTTGGGCTCCTCGCGCCCTTCTTTGCGGGCGCGCTTGGCGTCCTCGCTCTCGTAGTGCTCAAAAATGCCGATGACCGTAAACGGGCGATTATTGACCAGAATCGTCTCGCCGAGCGGCTTGGCGTTGGGGGTCTCGGGCCACAACTCAGTGACGACGCTCGTGCCGATGACACACACGCGCTGGGCCTCGTCGAGGTCCACCTGGCAGATATTGCGACCGTGCTCGATGGTGTGATTATTCACCGGCACGTGGTCGGGCCACACGCCGCGAGCGCGACCACGGAAATCATTGCCATTCCGAAGAAACACCGCCGGCACCTCGTAGATGGGGGAGACGGCGGAGATGAGAGGGCAGGTGTCGCGAATGGCGATGGCATCGGCCAGTGTGCGGCCGGGCGACGTGTCGGCGATGCCGAGCTGTTTCGCGGGGACATCCTGCGAGACCACATTCACACGCTCGACGCCGCCGAGCGAGTTCATGATTTCGCGCTGGCTCTTGGCGAGGCCCTCGATGAGCGCAAACGTGGTAAGCAGGCTGGCTACACCGAGGATGACCCCGAGCATGGTGAGAAAGCTGCGAAATTTGTGCGAAAGGATTTCGCGGAGGCCGATGGCGAGGCTGTTCCAAAAATTCATGGCTTTGGCTGCTGGGGCAGGGGGACGGGCCGCATCCCGCTATGCCAGTTGTCCACGCCAACGAGGATTTTGCCGTCCCGGATTACGATTCGCCGCGGCGCATTCTCGGCGATTTCGTTGTCGTGCGTAACGAGCACAATCGTGCGGCCCTGCTCGCTGAGTTCGCGGAAGAGCGCGAGAATGCTGGCTCCGGTGGCGGAATCGAGATTTCCGGTGGGCTCGTCGGCAAAAATAATCTTGGGGTCATTCACCAGCGCCCGGGCGATCGCCACGCGCTGCATCTGCCCGCCGGAAAGCTGTAGCGGCGTATTCTTCATCCGGTTTTGCAGCCCTACGCGCTCGATGGCGATTGCAGCACGCTCCCGGCGGTACTTTGCCGTCACGCCGGAGTAAATCATCGGGAGCTCGACGTTTTCCAGCACAGTCATCTTTGCGAGCAGGTTGAACGCTTGAAAGACGAAGCCGATGCGCGTGTTGCGCATCTCGGCGAGCTCGTCATCGGTCGCACGGGAGACGTCGACACCGTCGATCATCACCCGGCCGGTACTGGGAGTATCGAGGCAGCCCAGCAGATGCATGAGCGTGCTTTTGCCGCTGCCGCTCGGGCCGATGATCGCGCAGTATTCACCCTGCTCGATCTTCAGGTTGATGCCGTCCAGCGCACGGATCTCTTGTTCGCCCACGCGGTAGCGCTTGACGACTTCTGTCAGTTCAATCAGCGCCATTGCCCTACGAGCGTTTGCGGGAGCTGCGCTGGGGCTCGGCGAGCAGGATTTGATCGCCTTCCTTCAGCCCTTCCACGATTTGGGCATGGTCGGTGTTCGATACACCAATTTTCACCACCCGTTTCTCGGTCTTGTCGCCACTGCGCACGTAGACCACGCGGGAATTTCCATCCCCGCGGAAAACCGCGCCGACGGGTACCGCGATGGCATCCGTGGCATGGGCGACGGGAATCGTAAGCTGCACGCTCATCCCGGGACGCAGCCGCTGGCTGGGACGGTCGATGATGGCCTGCACGGTGAATCCCTTCACGCTGTTTTTCACGGTCGCCACTGGTGCGATGAAGGACAGGTTTGCCTCCATCTGCTCATCCTTGATTGATTCGGCGGTGAGCTGCACGTCCTGCTTTAGAGTGAGCTTCGCGACGTCCACCTGGTTCACATGCGTTTCTACGAGCAGGCGGGAGAGATTTGCGATTGTCATGAGCGTGGTGCCGCTGTTCACGCTGGCCGCAGGGATGACCACCTGGCCCTCCACCACGGGAACTGTGAGCACCGTGCCGTCGCCAGGGGCGATGACCTTGGTCTTGGAAAGTTTGTCCTCCACAAGTTGCTTTTTGCGCTCGGCCTTGGAGAGGCTGTTTTTGGCCAGCGCGAGCTCGGAGCCGAGGTTGTCGTACATCTCGCGGCTGATGAGC
>JAYUWZ010001109.1:0-5524 GCA_043753265.1 Verrucomicrobiaceae bacterium | reverse complement strand
GTTGAACAGGACCTCCCTCACCAACCCCAGCACGCGGGAGCACATCACGGCAAGGCCCACGATGGCCGCGGCGCGGCCCGTGCGCAGGGGAGCGGTAGTGGGCTCCGGAGCGTCAGCCATGTGCGGCGGCAGCTTTGCGCAGGCGGTCCATGATGGCCGCACCGAGCCCGGTCTCGGGCACGGATTCCACCACAATCTCATTCAGCCCCATCGAGTCGAGCAGGCGGAGCTTTGCAAAAAGATTCGTGGCCGCCTCCTTCAGATCGCCCACTTTACTGAGCAACTCCACTTTTTGAAAACAACCCACATTGTCCGCGCTGCAAAATGCCAGCAGGCCAACCGGTGCCGTCTTTGCGAGAAATGGCGCCTCGCCCGGTGGGAGAAGCCGCATAGGCGTGCTCGGCGCATAGTGGCTCTTCAACTGACCCGGAGCGATGGGCCGCGCGCCTGCGGAGGCCACGGACACGCTCGCGTGTTTGCCGAGTTCCTCGGCAGTGATGGGCCCGTTGCGCAAAATCCACAGACTGTCGCCGCGCACCGTCACAATCGTGCTCTCCACGCCATGCTGGGTAGGCCCGGCATCCACGATGAGATGGATGCGATCGCGCAGTTCCTCCATCACATGGCTGGCCTGCGTGGGAGACACCCGGCCAAAGCGATTTGCACTCGGCGCCGCGAGCGGCTGGCCGAAGGCCTCGATGACCTCCTTGAAAACCGGATGCGCGCTCATGCGCAGCGCCACAGTGGGCAGCCCCGAGGTGGCGAGGTCCGGCACCATCTTCGGCTTCCGCGGCAGCACGATCGTGAGCGGCCCCGGCCAGAATGCCGCCGTGAGCCGATCCACGAGCCGCCGATCCTCAAGCGGAATCACGCACAGATTATCCAGCCACTCCATGGTGGGGATATGCACGATGAGCGGATCGAACTGAGGGCGCTCTTTCGTCGAGAAGATACGGAAAAGCGCATCCTTGTTCAGCGCCCACGCGGCGAGGCCATACACGGTCTCCGTGGGCAGTGCGACCGGGAAGCCTCCGGAAAGCAGATAGACTGCCGACTCGACTGCATGAGCGAGCTTGGCCTTGGTTTCAGTGGTTTCAATGTGCGTTTTCATCGGGGGGAAGAAAGGAGGGTTCGGGCATTTCTCGCGAGGGCAGCCGCATCGTCCGCGGTGCCACCAAAAGCAGTAAGATGTCCCATTTTGCGCCCGGGCTTGGCGGCGGCTTTTCCGTAAAGGTGCAGCTTCACCCCGGGCAGGCCGAGCAGTGCGGCCCAGTGCGGCTCACCACATGCCCACACATCGCCCAGCAGATTTGCCATCGCCGCGGGCTGCAGTAAATCCGTCGCGCCGAGCGGCAGCCCGCACACCGCGCGCACCTGCTGCTCAAATTGCGAGGTGATGCATGCGTCGAAAGTGAGGTGCCCGCTATTGTGCGGACGCGGGGCCAGCTCATTGATCACAATCTCCCCGCCGGCCTTGAGGAACATCTCCACCGCCAGCACGCCCACGAGATCCAGCGCCTTTGCCACCGCCACCGCCAGCTTCCGCGCACGCTCTGCTACTTCGTCGGGGATGCGCGCCGGGCAATAGGTGATGTCGAGGATGTGGTTTGCGTGCTCATTCTCAAACACCGGCCAGGTCGTCACCCCGCCATCCACCCCGCGCGCCACGAGCACGGAAATCTCCCGCTCAAATGTGATGAATTTTTCCAGTACCGCCGGAGCCCCTTCAAAGGGAGCCCACGCGGCTTGCAGATCGTCCCCCGGCGCAAGCTTGCGCTGGCCTTTGCCATCGTACCCGAAGGCCGCCGTTTTCAGCACGCCCGGCAGTCCGATTTCCTGCGCAGCGGCCACGAGTTCTGCAGCGCTCTGCACCTTGCGAAACGGGGCAACGGGCACGCCCGCTGCCGCCAGGAATTCCTTCTCCCGCAGCCGGTGCTGGCAGATGTGCAGCACACTCCCAGCGGGCCGCACGGGGCAATGGCCCGCAGCCCACTCGACCGTGCGCGACGGCACATTTTCAAATTCAAACGTGAGCACCGCGATGCCCCTCGCAAACTCCCGCACGGCTTCCTCGTTGTCGTAGGAGGCCGTCACTTCCTTGTCCGCAACCTGCCCCGTGGGCGTGTCGTATTCCGGCGAAAAAGTATGCACGCGGTAGCCCATGCGCCGCGCGGCAATGGCAAACATGCGGCCGAGCTGGCCGCTCCCCATCACGCCCAGGGTCGCCCCGGGCAGGATTGCTCGGTGTGCTTCCGTCATGGCAGTGTCTGGGAAAGCACCGACTCCGTTTGTGCCGAGCGGAAGAGGATCAGCGCATTGCGCACCCGCTCGTCGTGCAGCGCGACGATGCTCGCGGCGAGAATGCCCGCGTTCTTCGCCCCTGCCTCGCCAATCGCCAGCGTGCCCACGGGAATCCCCCCCGGCATTTGCGCGATGCTCAGCAGTGAATCCAGACCATTCAACGCCTTGCTCTGCACCGGCACCCCCAGCACCGGCAGATGCGTGTGCGCCGCCACCATTCCCGGCAGATGCGCCGCGCCGCCGGCTCCCGCGATGATCACCTGGATGCCGCGCCCCGCAGCCTCCTTGGCAAATTGCGACAGCAGATCCGGCGTACGGTGCGCGGAAACGACACGCGCCTCGTGGGGAATGCCAAATTGCTCCAGCATTTCCACGGCGCGCTTCATCGTTTCCCAATCGGACTTGCTGCCCATGATGACGGCGACTTGCGGACTCATAGACCGCGCAGTGAAAGAGTTCGGAAGCCCGGAGTCCAGCGTCATCAACATCCACGATGCGAGAGGAGGGCGCTTTATTTTAACGTCCAACGCTCAACGCCCAACATCCAACGCTCAATGGAAAAGCGCAGGTCGGAGCGGGATGGAGGATTGTGGAGGGTGATAAGAGGGCCAACTCTGCTCCCATAAGTTCATTGCAATCTAAAACGGGAGCAAACGCTCAGGATTACGGACTCCAGTCGTGGCGCCCCGATCCGCTTAGGAAAACCTCCATTTTCCACCTCTCCGGAAAAAATCCTGAAGATTTCAGTTGCACAAATTACGCTTACGTAGCATTGTGAAAGCGTTCTGGGGGGAACAGCGGCCTTCCGTTTGCCTATCGGCGACGGGAGGCCGCACTTTTTTTGGGCGGCATTCAGGGGAATTGATTTTTCTGCCTCCGAATACTCTCACTGCTACAGAGGTTCACCAATGCTGCCGATTCGGAACGAGGAGCGCGGTCTGTGTGCAGAGCACCAGCCGCAGCAAGGTCGACGAACCAGGAGACTCGATGCTTGCGAGGCGTCGTTGGCCATTGAACGTGAAACGGGGAATGGAAGGTCACGCAAAGGCGCAAAGAAAGGCGTTTCCAAACAGAAGTACTCTGACCTTCAGGGTGAGTGAACCGCGAATCCTAAACATTTGCGCCTCTGCGACTTAGCGTGACACTTCTTTTTCCATCTCCGAATCTAGGTTGAACGCTTCCACTGTCCCGGGAATCGCTGCGGCTGGTGCTCCGCACACAGACCGCGCTCCCATTGCGTCCTCCAGGCTCCTCCAGGCTGTATCATCTGTGTTCCAAAAAATATCCGAAGATTTCAGTTGCACAAACTACGCTTACGTAGCATTGTGAAAGTGTTCTGGGGGGAACAGTGGCCTTCCGGTCGCCTATCGGCGCCGGGAGGCCACACTTTTTTGCCCTGATGCCTCCCCCATTTTCCATATCCGAATTCAGAAGGACTCCCATCGCCGCATCCAGCTTGGATTGAAGTTGGGTGTTGGACGTTCAGCGTTGAGCGTTGGACGTTACCCCCGCCCCTTCACGATTGCATGTTGAATGTTTCCCCCAGCCCCCGCAATGTGCGCCATGTCCGTCGCGCCGCAGTCATCCAACATCGTTCTCATCGGTTTCATGGGGAGCGGCAAAAGCAGCGTCGGGCGAATGCTCTCGCGGCGATTGCGCTTCCAGTTCACCGATACCGACACCCTCATCGAGGAACGGGCCCGCATGCCCATCACCGAACTTTTCGCCACGCAGGGTGAGGAGCGCTTCCGGGAGCGGGAGACCGCCGTGCTCGAATCTCTCGGCACCCTTCGCCGCCATGTCATCGCCACCGGCGGAGGCATAGTCACCCAGCCCCGCAACCTCCCCATCCTCCACAAACTCGGCTGGGTCGTTTTCCTCACCGCCGACGTCGAGGAACTCTTCAAACGCGTCGCCCGCAACAAGGACCGCCCCCTTCTGCAAGTCCCCGAGCCCCTGGAAAAAGTGAAGGAGATGCTCGCCGAGCGCCAGCCCATCTACGAGGAAACCGCCAATTTCCGCGTCGACAGCACGACGCTCCGCCGTGAGGAGGTTGTGGAACACATCCTGGCCGAGGCGCGGAAGGTTTTTGGGTGGAATGCGGCGATGTAGGTGGCCAGTGTCGATTAACCATCGCACCACGGGGGAAGCTTTGGACTGCGGTGGATTAATGGGGCCCTTCTCTATTTTGCTTTTCTCAGCGCTTCTCAATTCCCCGGATGAGCGGACCTGTGTAGAGCAGTTGCCAAAAGTTGTTTCCGGATCGTTTTCTGTCGTCCCTGCCGGGGCTTGGCCGTTCTTTTTGACCACCGGGGGGCTTACGCCCCCGGCTAATTTCTGGACGGCCCTCCGGGCCTGCACACAACCGGAAATTACTTTAGTCAACCGCTCTAAACAACATTGGTTTCCCTCGCGAAGCCAGCGAGGAGACAACCCGAGGGCACCTTACGACAAAACCGACGGTACGCCATGATCGTCGCATGACGAGGAAGCCGCCAGGACGGTGCTCACGCGCAAGGGAGGCAAGCGCTACAAAAGAGTGCGCCTGCCTTATCGCACGGGCACTTTTGCCGAGTCCTGTTCAAATGCGAGCTTCACGCTCCCGCCGAAGCCTGCGATCTGAACCGCGGTGAGCGTCTTGAGTGTTTCAGGCGCTGTCGTGAAGAATGCCTTCGCCGCGACGCCTTTTTCCGTTTTCGTATCGGCGAGGAAGCGAGCCTCCATGGCCTGACGCACGGGGACTTCTTTGCCGAGTGTGGCAAGGGCTGTGATTTTCAAATCCGAGTATCGGATGAGTGGTGCCGATGCAGGTTTTTCAATGATGACGGTTATCCACGGTGCTCCGTCGCGATCCTCCCTCGTAGCCGTGACCCGATACTCACCGAGCGATTCGGTGAGTGCAGTGCGCAACGACGGGTTTACGGGGGATTCCTTTTGGGCCAGTGCTGTGTTGAAATGGAAAAACGCGAACGCGACACAGAATGCTGTATAAAGTTTCATCGAGGAAGAAATAGGGAATCCGCCGTAATGCTTGTCAGATTTTCGTAAAACAATTGGCTGTGATTTGCGAAGGATAAGAGCCTCGGCTATCCTTCCACACTCCGTCGACTTGTGCACAAACCGGTTGAGGTGAGCGAGAATTCTGGACCACCGAATAAGGAAACAAGACAGAATGAAACTCGTGACCAGAAAGCGATACACAGCAGAGTTCAAGGCCCAGGCG
>JAYUWZ010001108.1:0-2536 GCA_043753265.1 Verrucomicrobiaceae bacterium | reverse complement strand
GTTCCATTCGATTCCGAGAGGTAAAGCTTTACGGTCACCTTCCCCTTGGCGACTCCGCCACCGTTGTTGGTCAGCACCACTTTCGCGGTTCCCTTGTCGCCTGGGACAAAGGTGCTCTGGAGCCCATCGCTCGCCACATCGGTGATGAGGTTCGGTTTCACCGTCACCAAAAACTCGTCGAACACGGGTAGGTCGCCTGCCTTGCTGACGTTGATTTTCACCTTCGCCACACCCGTCGCGCCAGCCTTGAACTTCAGGTCAATCTGGTTGGTTTCCTGGTTCAGCTTCGCCGTCACCAGATTCGTGGGAAGTCCCGTCCCCGCATCCGTAATCTCGAAGCCAAACGTCGCCCCATCATCATCCCCGGCTGTGGGCGTCACCACCCGCGCGTCGACAATGGTGATCAATTGCTCCGGCGTGGGATTGCCACCCGAGTAATTCTGCACGGGCGTCGCGCCGTTAAAGAGCTGCAGGCCGTTGATGGCATTTACCACCGGCATGCTGGCATCGGTAACGCGTCCAAAGACGGTAAATCCGCTATTCTGCGCGTCCAAATTGGCACTGTTATTCCCCAGGTTGATGAAGAACTCACTGGTCGCGGAATGCGCCCCGCCCCCTTGCTCCGCCGCCACCTTGGCCATCGCGACTGTCTGGACAAGGTTTGAGCGTTCCGGGTCTAGCGGATCGTACTCATTGTGCACGCTCGGAAAGACGTCGATGTGGTTCGTGCGATCGTTCGCGTTATTTCCCCCACCCTGCAGCACAAAGCCCTGCACGAGCCGGTGAAAGATCACGTTGTCAAAGTCCGAGGTCTTGTCCTTATTGTTCAGGTAGCGCAGAAAATTGGCCACCGTCAGCGGTGCCTTGTCGTTGAACAATTCAATCTGAATCACCCCCGGCGTGTTCTGCCCCGGCAGCGTGTAGTTCGTTTGTAGCTCAATGAGCGTACGATAGGTCTTCGAGGGGTCCACCAGCACTCCCAGGTCAATCGACGCCCCCGTCTGCCCGGTACTGGCGGTGATGTCAAAAATGGGGTTCACAACCGCCGGGGCGATGCGACTCTCCAGCGGCTCAATCAGTCGGGGATGTTGGGTCATGTAGGGTGTAAGTCAGTAAAAATTCGGGATTTGTTCAAATCACACCACCTCGCGGATGGACGTGTCGTTGGTCACGGGCGTTCCTGCAAGTGGTATGGTGTTCGGCGCCGCGGTGAGCGCCTGAACGACTCCCGCAATCTTCATGCTGCCAATCATCTTCGCGGTAAAGCCGAAGTGATCGGTCGCGAGGGGATCCGTGCCCGTAACGTTGCCGGTGATGATGATGCTGGCGATCTTGGAAACTGCCCCGGGCAGGCTTGCAATGGCCACGTCGTCATCATCGCCAAAGCCATCCATCTCCACGTCCTCCACGCCGGCCACGAGGCTGCTCGCCGTCCAGTTTCCGGTGACGCTCACTGCGCCGATCTGGGCGTTGCCGTTCAGCGGATTGTCAAAGCGATCGTATCCCGCAAGGATCTCGCTGTTGGAAATTCCCGCACCAAGCGTGATGGAACCAATCGCAAGGTCCACCTTGGCCGTCGGCCTCACCTGACCCAGCGCGGTAATATGTGCCCCGTCCACCGCTCCGGTGATCTTCAGTTTCCCCAAATCGCGGCCCACGTGCACCGTCGCATTCGTAGCAGCGCCCTCGATGGTGAGTGCACCCAGCCGCGCGGCGATGTCGATTACTCCACTGTCAACTCCCCCGCCGGCCGCGAGCGCGCCCTTGATGGTGATGGCCGTCGCGCCACCGATTTTTGTGTAATCATCGATCATCGCAGCAAGTCCGCTTCCTACGGAAATACTGCCGGAATTCGCTCCCCCTGAACCAGCTAGCGATCCAAGCGTAATTGTCTTCGCCGTGCCTTCGATGAGTATCTGGCCGGTGCCGATTCCCGCATTGCCAGTGACAGCGCCCGTAATGGTGAGCGTGCCTAGATCACCCGAACGAATGCTCGTGATGAGGTCGATATCCCGCACCTGCACCGATCCGCTACCATCGCCCGTGCTGCCTGTCAGCGCACCGTTAATCTTCACGCTGGTGACCAGGCCGTTCGCGAGGAAAGCGCCGGAATTGACACCACCCCCACCCTGCACCGCGCCGTAAACGATCACTGCGCCCGCGCCCCCATCGGCAAAAATGGAACCGCTTCCATTGCCCGTAGAGCCCAGCAACGCAGTGGCCAAAGGCGTTTTAGCTGCGCCGATGGTAAGGGAAATCATCTTTCCCCCCACCCTTACGCTGCCCGATCCGGCACCGCCACCACCCTCGAGTCCGCCGGTGATGACCGTTTTACCCAGGTCGCCCGGAATGGACGTATCCAGACCCGCTATGAGTGAACCGGAGTTATCCCCCGCGCCGCCGACCAACTCGCCAGTAATCGTGGTGGTGCCGATTTTGCCCGAAGCCACCACGCTCCCCGAAATCAGTCCCGCGCCACCCAGCAGGTTGCCGGTAATCTTCAGCTTGCCAACATTAGTGCCCGCGATGATGGACC
>JAYUWZ010001107.1:0-5526 GCA_043753265.1 Verrucomicrobiaceae bacterium | reverse complement strand
TGGCGAACTGGTTGAACGCGCCCGCCATGCAGGTGTGCGAATCCGTGCCGACGAGCACTTCGCCGGGGCGGGTGTGGCCCTTCCACGGGAGGGTGGTGTGGCACACGCCAGCGTAGCGGCTGCCGTACTGCTGCTTGAGCTGGCCGCGGGTCGGGTCGAAATGCCAGTTGCCGTTCGGGTCGTCGATGACGTCGTAAAAGTAAGGCAGGCCCTGCTCGCGCACGAAGTCGCGGAGGATGTCCACGTTGCGATTGCTCATGGAGTCCGCAGTGAAGATGTAGTGGTCGGGGATGATCACGACCTTCTCGCGGTCCCACACCTTGGCGTCCTTGCCAAATTCGCGCTTGAACACGCCGATGGTGCCCGGGCCACAGACATCGTGCGTCATCAGCACATCCACATTCACCCATACGTTATCGCCGGGTGCGACGTGCGCCTTGCCACTGGCGCGGGCGAGCAATTTTTCGGTAAGCGTCATGATCGTTGAGAAAAGAACCTCCACCATGCCGCGTGTTGGGGATGGGTGCAAATGGAAACAGCGCGGGGGATTTACGATTTACGATGGATGATTTACGATTTCGGGGTCCCTTTCATCATCGCTCGCAGGGTTTCGGCCTGGTCGGCGTCGGCGGGCTTTTTGTCGTGGCGCCAGTTTGCGATGCGGGGGAAGCGGAGGGCGAGGCCGGAGCGGTGGCGGGTGGATTCCTGCACGCCCTCGAATGCGAGCTCGAAGACGAGTTCGGGCTTTACGGAGCGCACGGGGCCGAAGCGGCCGGTGGTGTTGGCGCGGACGAAGGCGTCAACCTTGTGGATTTCCTCGTCGGTGAGGCCCGAGTATGCTTTTGCCACGGGAACGAGTTCGCCCGCGTGCCAGAGGGCGAAGGTGTAGTCGGTGAAGAGTGTGGCGCGGCGGCCGTGGCCGGGCTGCGCGGCGACGAGCACGGCGTCGCAAATGAAGGGTGCGACTTTCCATTTCCACCACCCACCGCGCTGGCGACCGGTGCCGTAGGGGGAGGAGCGCTGCTTGATCATGATGCCCTCGGTGCCGGTGGCGCGCGCCTCCTGCTGGCGCGCGGTGATGGTGTCCCAATCCTCCTGCAGGAAGCGCTGGGAGATGCGCAGCGGCCATGGACGCCCGAGGTCCTCGCTGGAAAAAAGTTCCCCCTGTGCGGGGCCTTTGCTTTTGCGCACGGGGGCGAGGGCGCTGGCGGTGATGACGCGCTCGAGCTTTTCGCGGCGCTCGTCGAGCGGGAGCGGGCGCAGGTCGGTTTGCTCGTGCTCGAGGATGTCGTAGGCCATGAAGACCACGGACACTTCCGCCAGCAGGCGGGCGGTGACGTCGCGGCGGTTGATGCGCCGCTGGAGCTGGCTGAAGGGGAGCGGCGCGCTGCCGCTCCACGCGAGCAATTCGCCATCGAGCACCACGCCCTCGGGCAGCGACATGGCGGCCTCGGCCACCTCGGGAAAGCCGGGCGTGATGATTTCCTCGCCGCGCGACCAGATGACGCAATCCCCCGCTCTGCGGATGAGCTGTGCGCGGATGCCGTCCCACTTCCACTCGCACTGCCAGTCCCGCGCGTCGCCAAGCTCCGCGAGCGAGACCTCCAATGGCGATGCGAGGTAGAAAGGATAGGGCCGTGCGGGTTGCGGGCCGTCGCCCTCGCCGGAGAGGAGGCGCGTGTAATGCTCGGCGGTGGGCTGCCAGTCGCCCATGAGCCGGTGCTCCATGATGGGCGTGGGCACGCCGGCGATGGCTGCGAGTGCGCGGACGAGCAGGGTGCGCGACACGCCCACGCGAAATGAGCCGGTGATGAGTTTATTCCACACAAGGCGCTGGCGGAAATCGAGCTGCGCCCACGTGGAAAGCAACACCTCGCGCTGGCGGGGTTCGTCCATGCGGGCAAGCGGGAGCAGGCGGGTTTCGATCCATTGCGCGAGGGGCATGGGCTCGATTGCTGCCGCGCTGCGGGGCGGGACGAGGAGGGCGAGGGTTTCGGCGAGATCGCCGACGGTCTCGTAGCAATCCTCTACCATCCAGATGGGGAACCCGGAGGCCTCGCTGCCCCATTTGCGGAGCAGGCTTGTTTTGATGAGGCGTTTGATGCGGTTGCCGGAAAGGAAGTGCAGCGCCCAGGCGGCGTCGACCGGGGCGGCGGCGCGGAAGTAGCCTTCGAGCGCGGCGACTTTTGCGGAGGTGCTGGTAGTCGTGTCGAGGGACTGGAAGAGGGTGGTGAAGGCTTCCATTTTTGGGGGTTACCTTCTGTGGTGGATTCGCAGACCTTGTGCGAGAGGGCTTGGTTTGCGCGAGACGCCCAAACCAGCAGGCGGGACGCCTGCGCTACCCGAAACTGGGTGGTTTCGTACGACGCCAAGAATGCGGGGTGCGATGGAAACCCGCTCATACAACAATGATTGGCCGCGAGAAGGGTTGGGCCAAGGATATGGGCGCTTCGCGCTGTGAGGTGGCCGATTGAGGACATCGGCGCTCCCAGTGACGGCGCTCACGCTCGAACACGCGCTCCTGCTCTCATTAACCGGGATTAATTTATTCCATCTCACATCAAGTAATCGCGGGTGCTTCCTCGGAGGGTGCCTCTTCTTTGGATTCGCCGACGAATTGGGTGCGGATGACTTCGGCTTTCCACCCGTTTTCATTGAGCCAGCGGGAGAGCTGGGCGGCATAGCCGTGGGTGACTAGGATGCGCTCGGCACCGGTGGCGCGAATGGAGGAGATGAGGCCGTCCCAATCCGCGTGATCGGAAAGTGCGAAGCCGCGATCCGCCGAGCGCCAGCGACGCGTGCCGCGCAGGAGCATCCAGCCGGAGGCGACGCCGGTGGAGACTTCGCCGAGGCTGTGCAGCCACGTGGAATTATCGGCGGCGGGTGGAGCGATGACAATGCCGCGTCCGCCGGCAGCGCGGACGTTTTCACCAGTCGCCTGTTTTACCGGCGGGAGCTTCACGCCAGCGCGCTCGTAGTGGCGCAGGAGCGAGCGCACGGCGCTGTGCACAAAGATGGGACCGAGCGAGGGGTCGAGACTCGCGAGGATGCGCTGCGCTTTTCCCAGCGAGTAGGCGAAGATGACGCTCGTGGTTTCCGCCGCAATGTTCTCACGCCACCAGGCGTGCATGCCGGCCATGATCTCGGCGGGCTCCGGCCAGCGGTAAACGGGGAGTCCGAATGTGGACTCGGTGAGAAACGCGTGGCAGGGCACGGGCTCGAATTGCGCGCAAGTCGGATCGGCGTGCGTTTTGTAATCGCCGCTCACCACCCATACTTCGCCGCCGTGCTCCATGCGGATCTGCGCCGAGCCGAGCACGTGACCCGCGGGATGAAACGATACCTGCACCCCGTTGATTGTGGTGCTCTCGCCGTAGCGCAGAGTCTGCGCATTCACCGGGCCGAGGCGCTCGCGGAGCAGGCCTGCGCACTCCTCCACGCACAAGTAAGACTGGGAGCCGACACGGGCGTGATCGCTGTGAGCATGCGTGATGAGCGCCCTCTCGACCCCGCGCCACGGATCGATGTGAAACTGGCCCGCGGTACAGTAGAGGCCTTGAGCGGTGGTTTTCAGCATTGTCGTGCGCAATTATTCCACGGGGGCTTGCGGATGCAAATGTCTGCTGTATGGAACGTGCTCCCCGAAGTCGCACCGTCAGGCGAAACGAAAATTCCTACTCCATCATGCGACCCAGTATTTTTGACATGTTCACCATCGGCATCGGGCCGAGCAGTTCCCACGCGGTGGGGCCGATGCGCGCCGCGAAACGCTTCACCGATCGCCTCATTGCGCGCGGCCATCGTGCGGCCACAGCGACCGTAAAAGCAGAACTCTACGGCTCACTCGCGCTCACGGGCAAAGGCCACGGCACGGATAGCGCGGTGCTCATGGGACTGGAGGGTGAGACGCCGGAGGACATCAATCCCGAGACGATTAACGAACGCGTCGCAGGCATTCGCAGCGGCGGGACGCTGGCGCTCGCGGGCGGCGAGGCAGTGAATTTTGTGGAAAAGGAACATCTGCTTTTTCACCGGCTGGAGCAGCTTCCCTTGCATACCAATGGGCTGCGATTTTCCGCGATGGATGCGACGGGCACCGTGCTGGATTCGGCAATCTATTATTCGGTTGGCGGTGGATTTGTGATCGGCGAGGACGGCGTGCCGCGGCTGAATCCCAATGCTCCGGAAGTCCCCTACCCTTTTCTGACGGGCGAGGCCTTGCTGACGATGTCGCATGAAAGCGGTTACTCCATCAGCGGGCTCATGCTGGAAAATGAAAAGGCGCTGCGTCCGGAGGCGGAAGTGCGGTCGCGTCTGCTGCGCATCTGGCAGGTGATGCAGGAGTGCGTGGAGCGCGGATTTCGTCGCGAGGGCGTGCTGCCCGGCGGGCTCAAGGTGCGACGCCGCGCGCCGCGCCTTTACCGGCAACTCATCGAGCGCGATGCCGCCGGGACGAACGATCCGCTCGCGGCGCTCGACTGGGTGGATCTGTGGGCGCTCGCGGTGAATGAGGAAAACGCAGCCGGAGGTCGCGTGGTGACCGCGCCGACGAATGGCGCGGCGGGCATCCTTCCGGCAGTTCTCCACTACTACGCGCGCTTCTGCAATGGCGACGAGGAGGGCATCCTGCGCTTTCTACTCACGGCGGGAGCTATTGAACTTTTGTACAAGGAAAATGCATCCATCTCCGGCGCTGAAGTTGGCTGCCAGGGCGAGGTGGGAGTGGCGTGCTCCATGGCTGCGGGCGCGCTTGCGGAGGCAATGGGCGGCTCGCCTGCGCAGGTGGAGGAGGCGGCGGAGATCGGCATGGAGCACAACCTGGGACTCACGTGCGATCCCATCGGCGGGCTGGTGCAAATCCCGTGCATTGAGCGCAACGCGATGGGGGCGGTGAAGGCCATCAACGCGGCGAAGATCGCGCTGCGTGGCGATGGCACGCACAAGGTGTCGCTCGACAAAGTGATTGCCACCATGCGGAGAACCGGGGCGGACATGAGCACGAAATATAAGGAGACGTCGCGGGGTGGGCTGGCGGTGAATGTGATTGAGTGCTGAGTAAATTGAACCGCGAAAACAAGCCCTCTGCTGGCCGTCCTTCCGCGCTCAGGTCAAACGCCCAAGAGTTCGCTTCCTGCACCCCATCCGGGGTGCGACGCTTGCGCGTTCTTCCGGGGGTGGCGCTCGCAAGCTCGCTGACCCCCGGCTAGTTTCCGTCACGCCTCCGGGGTGGAGGCACACCCCTCGCGCCTGCGCGCTGCGGGCCGTCCCTTTACGCTGTCATTCTGAGGGAGCTTCAAGCGACTGAAGAATCCCGTGGAACTTCATGGCGATCCCAATGCTTTTGAATTCCACGGGAGCTTTCAGTCGCTGGAAGCTCCCTCAAGATGACAGCGATTAGGGTACGATAAACAAAGACGACCCCGGGGTGGAAGCGACGTCTCACGTCTCACCTCGTCAATGCGCGCCTTGCAGGACTAGTTCGCTGATGGCGAGCGGGCCGTCTTTGCCGGGGTAGATTTCCAGGAT
>JAYUWZ010001106.1:0-2540 GCA_043753265.1 Verrucomicrobiaceae bacterium | reverse complement strand
CTGTTCGCGGAGGGGGCGCTTTCCACCGCGTTCATCACGGTCTTCTCCAAAAAGTTTGCATTGGAGGGCAAGGAGTCGGCATGGCGGCTCGCGAACCGCATCGGCACGCTGACCGTGGTATTCATGGGAGCGGTGACGCTGCTGGGGATGCTGCTTTCCGATCAACTCATCTCGCTGGTGGCCGGCGGATTTGTGTCGAAGAATGCGAGCGGGTATCCGGGCGGTGACGGCGCGCTGACATCGCAGCTCACTGCCACGATGTTCCCATTCATCCTCATGGTCTCTGTGGCCGCCCAGGTGATGGGCATGCTGAACGCGCGCCGGGTGTTCGGATGGCCGGCAATGGCATCGTCGTTCTTCAACATCGGGAGCATCGTGGGAGGGCTGCTGCTTTCCTATTATATGGACGGCGGTTTTGGGCCGCGCGCGCTGTTTGGCCTGGCGTATGGGACGTTGATTGGCGGCTTTCTCCAGCTCGCCGTGCAATTGCCGGCGCTGCGAAAAATCGGCTACTTTCCCAAGCCCGACTTCCACTGGCGCGACACCGCGGTGGGCGAGGTCCTTCGCACCATGGCACCCGCGATTGTGGCTGCGAGCGCGGTGCAGGTAAACGTGATGGTAAACACCAGTTTTGCAACGCACGCGGAGGTGGGCGCGGTCACGTGGCTGAACAATGCATTCCGGCTCATGCAACTGCCGCTCGGCATGTTTGGCGTGGCGATTGCCACGGTGACGCTCCCCTTTCTTTCGGAGAAGGCGGCGCTCGGCCATCGCTCGGAATTTCGCGAAGCGCTGGCGAAGGGGGTGAGGCTGGTGTTTTTTCTCACCGTGCCGGCGAGCGCGGGTTTGTGGATGCTCTCGGAGCCCATCCTGAGCGTCATTTACGAACACGGAAAAGTGACCCCTCATGACATCACCGAGAGCGCCGCCGCATTGCGATTTTATGCGATGGGGCTCGCAGCGTATGCTGGCATGAAGGTGCTCGCGCCAGCGTTCTACGCGATCGGAAAACGCAAGACGCCAATGGTGATCAGCTTCATTTCGATTGGGGTGAACTATGGCCTGAACTTCCTCTTCATGCACTGGGGCTGGGGATTTCGCGGGCTGGCAATCAGCACGGGTATCGTGGCGCTTGCGAACTTCGCGCTGCTCTACTTTTTCATGCGCCGGGAGATGGGCCGGCTGGAGACGAAGCGGCTGCTGGTGACGCTCGCAAAGGTTTTCCTCGCGACAGATGCGCTGATTCTCGTGTGCCTCGGGTGCGACTGGCTGATGCTGAGCCAGTGGGCGAATCTCGGCTTTATGCTGCGGTGCATCTCGCTGGTGATCACCATCGCGCTGGCCATGGGCGGATTTGCACTCGTCGCGGCACTGCTCAAGCTGCGCGAGATGCGCGACATTCTGGGCGTGGTGCAGCGGCGGCTCGCGCGAAAGCGGATTGCAAAGTAGGGAGGTTGCCCGGTCGGGTTTACTCCCCCCGCATCGCCAGTTGCACCAGCTCGCTGTCCGATTCCACCGCAGCAAAAAACGTCGCCCAGAGCGGCACCCAGCCAAGCCCCCGCAGCTTCGCATTGTTCACACGCTTGCTCGTCCAGCCGCGTTTGCGATTGGGGTCCTTCGGACCGTGCGGGGGGAGGGGACGCGCGAATTTCTCCGCCAGCCACGCATACAACTCCATCTGCGCCATCGGCAGATTATCGCTCACATTGTAAATTCCCGAGTCGTGTTGTTGCGCGATGACCAGCAGCGCGGTGGCAATGTCGTCGCGGTGGATCTGGTTGATCATCCGCTGCCCGTCGTCCTCGATCACCGCCTCGCCGCTGAAAAATTTCCGCAGCAGCACCGAGCGGCCCGGCCCGTAGATACCCGCAAGCCGCGCCACGGATCCGCCCCGCGAAAGCACGAATTCCTCCGTGTCGCGCAGCAGCCTCCCCGTTTCGCGCGGAGGCACCGCCG
The DNA here is from genome assembly GCA_043753265.1 of Verrucomicrobiaceae bacterium. Lineage (GTDB taxonomy): Bacteria > Verrucomicrobiota > Verrucomicrobiia > Chthoniobacterales > Chthoniobacteraceae > SXWH01. The sequence goes on along the minus strand of JAYUWZ010001106.1, from coordinate 584 downwards.
GGCTCTCTTCATCCACCCCCCCGCCATCCATCTGCGCATACACACTCGTGCTGCTGGTGAAAATGAGGCGCGTGGGCGCGAGCACCTTGGCGAGATTCCGGCACCCTTCCAGGTACACCGCGCGGTATGCCTCCTCGCCACCACGACCGGAGCTCGCGCAGTGAATCACCACATCCGCCCCGTGCGCTCCGATGGGGGCCTGCGCTTTCAGCAATGCTTTGTCCGAAATATCGCAGGCGACTACGGGGAATTCCTCCAAATCAATGCGATCCATCAGCGGGCCGGACAAACGCGAGCGATAGCGTTGTATGGCTTCCAAGGAACAACGACAACGACCGGAAGGATCACCAGACCAACCACAGGGGCAGGGATTCATCGCGGCGACCAATTGAAAGCGCGCGGGGAATTCGCTTTGACGTGCTGCACGAGAAATAGTCACGACACCAGATTCCAACGGCTCACGCAATACTTCTAATGCACGACGATCCCATTCGGCAAGTTCATCCAAAAATAAAACACCATTGTGTGCGAGCGAAATTTCGCCGGGGCGGGGTTCGGCACCGCCACCGACCAATGCCACGGCA
>JAYUWZ010001105.1:0-5532 GCA_043753265.1 Verrucomicrobiaceae bacterium | reverse complement strand
CCTGGGCCTTGAACTCTGCTGTGTATCGCTTTCTGGTCACGAGTTTCATTCTGTCTTGTTTCCTTATTCGGTGGTCCAGAATTCTCGCTCACCTCAGTTTACGAATGACGAATGACGGGGCGGGGCGCTTTTTCTTCTCACGTCTCCACCTCTCACTTCTCACGCCCGCCTACGCAGTAGCAGCGCTGGCCCCAGTGACTGGCGGGTTGCTGGGCTTGTTGTCGTCGACTTTGGAGGGGCAGGCTACCATGGCTATTCCCATGAGGATGAGTTGGGAGGCGGCGAAGGCGATGAGGGCGATGGCGGCGCCTTCGGTGAAGCCGTAGCTGTGGAGGCCCACCTTGAGATTGTTGACGCCGAACCACGACCACGAGGTGATGATGTTGCCGCCGAGGGCCAGGCACATGAGGCCGCGCTCGCGGACGAGTCCGCCCCAGCGGGCGTGAAGCAGCACGGCATTCCAGATCACGATCATGAGCGCGCCGTTTTCCTTTACGTCCCATCCCCAGAAGCGTCCCCAGCTCTGGTCGGCCCAGAGTCCGCCGAGCACGGTGCCGACGAAGCTGAAGAGCGTGGCAAAGCAGATGACTGCGTAGACCATGCGGGTGAGCGCGCGGGCGATGTCGGACGAAATACTGCGGGTCGCGGAGCGGATGATGTAGATGATGGCGAGCACACCGGCAAAGTAGGTGGCAGCATAGCCGAGCGTGACGATGACGACGTGGGTCGCGAGCCAGAAATTGGTATCGAGCACGGGCTGGAGCACCTTGAAGGTGGAGCCATCCTTGATGTGCAGGTTGTGCGCAATGAACATCGAGCAAAAGCCGAGAATGCCCGCGACGACGACACCGATGGAGAAGGGATAGACGCGCTCCAGGATAAGGCCAAAGATGGCCACGGCCCAGCCGATGAAAATAGCGGAGGTGTAGAGTGTGGTGACCGGCGGGCGGCCCTCGATCATGTATCGTACGATGAGGCCGACTGTCTCGATGATGAGCGTGAGCACCATCATCTGCACGGCGGTGCGGCGTGCCCAGTCGAGCTTCTCGGGGCTGAACCAATAGGCGATGGCGAAGAGGCAGGCGGCGACGGCGATATACATGCCGAAGTAAAACGGAGCGGCGAAGCTAAGAAGCTGCTCGCGGGAAGCCTTCTTGACGTCGGTGGCAAAGCCCTCCTTGGCTTTCACCATTTCGAGATGAGTTTTCACCGCCGCGGCAAAGCCAGCCTTGTCGCCGGAGCGATAGGCGGAGGCCATGGCGGCGTAGTTGTCGAGCGTGGGGGCAGTCTCGCCGCGCTCCAGGGCGAGCACTTCCTCAAAGGGGGTCGCCCAGATGCTTTCACCGGGCGAGGCCTGGGTATTCATGTAGGCGAGAACTCCGAGGATGACGGCAAGCGAGACGGACGGGTAGGAGATCCACCTTTTCCTGCGAGCGACGGCTGCGATGATCACGAAGGCTGCGGCGCACCATGCGAGCGTGACGCCACTGCCGGGCGGCGCGGCGACCGCCCCCTTGCGGGGTGCGATGAGCGGAGCGCTGGTGCGCTGTTCTTCGCCCCATCCATAGGCGGCGCGGTCGAAATCCTGCTGGTTGAAGCTGGCCTTGAAGGCAGTCCGCCATGCTTCAATGCGGGTTTTGTAGTCGGCCACCGCGGTCTTCAGATCGCCGGTGGCAGCGGGGCCGAAGGTGAGCTTGAACTTGCGATAGTCGCTGGCGGCGCGTGCGAGGCGCAGCATGGCCTCCTCGTACACCGTGCGGACCTCGGGGTTGCGCGAGCTGATGCGGCGCACCTCGGCCTCGAACTCTTCCCAGCGGGGCTGGAGCTGAACCCAGGAGTAGTGCTTGCCGTCGTTTTGCTTGGCGGGGTCCGCCTCTGGCGAAAGGCCGAAGAAACCACGGATGTCCGGGCTGTCGATGCGGATGACGCGATAGGTATCGGCGACCTCCGGGCGGAGCATCACATCGAGCCCCCACTCGGTGGCGCTGATGACCTTTGGACCGTCGAGGGTGTCCTTCCACGGCTCCAGGTTTGCGACCTGGCGGTTGCGGAGCTGCATGAGCACAGTGCGCGCGGCGCTGTCCATGGGCATGTGGCGGCCCTCGACCACGATGGGGATGCGGCCGAATTCCGGGATGGCCCATTCGCTATCGTTAGGCACGCGCAGTTTTCCGGAGTACCATCCCGCCCATAGGAGCGTGATGATGAGCGGCAGCCACTTTAAGAAACCCGTGGGGCGCGGACGCACCGGCAGCGGGGGCTCGGCAGTGTGCGCGGTTGAGACGTATTTCTCGTCGGACGTCTTTTCGCCCAGGGTGCTTTTTTCGTCGGAATGGTTCATGCGTTTGCGAGTGAGGCAGGCTCCTTGCGCGGATTATGAGTGAAGACTACGTAGGCGATGCCAGCGAAGGCTGCCAATTGGGCGATGGTCACGGGCAGCAGCATGGCACCGTGGGTATCCCAGTATTTGATGGTGAAGGGAATGGTGAGCGCGGTGGGTGTGATGAGCAGCACCATGGCAAAGACGAGGTGTCTCCCCTGCCACACCTGCCACGCGAGCACTCCGCGAATGAAGGGGGTGACGCCGACCACGGCGAGGGCGAAGAGGCTGCCATTTTTGATGGCAATCCAGCCGATGAATAAATCCGGCACCATGATGAGCACGGCGCTGATGGGCAGCAGCGTGTGCGGCACCCCGAAGCTGGGCGATGGGAGCCCGGTGCGTTTTGCGAGGAATCCGGTGAGATGATAGAGGAACTGCCAGAGCATGCCGAAGCCGACAAGCAGACAGCCGGTGTAGGGGGCGACCATGCTGGGGTTTTCCACGGTTTGCAGTCCGCTGAAGCGTCCGCCTTCTTTTTCCTCCAGGCCGACAAACTCGGAACGGGGCTTGCCGGTAATCGCCTCCGCCAGTGCAGCGGTGCCGGGGCCACGCTCCATCTGGTTCATGGAGCTCTGGTAAAAGGTGAGACCCTCGTAGCGGAGGGGCATGTTCATGTTGATGTCTGTCTCGCGATCTTCCTTCGTGTTCGGATTAATGATGCGGACGCGGCTGGAATACGATTTGGCTCCGCCACTGCCCTGATAGTCCTCCTGACGGGCGCGGACGAGCTGGAGCCCATAGTGCAAATAGTAGCGTTCGTTGCGCATGCTGACGCGCCACTTTTTGCCCCCCGCCTCGATTTCCTGCGGGGCGTTAAGGCGCGCGGAGACGAGCCAGGTGCCGAGGTTCTTGCCGCCTTCGACCAGTTCGATGATGGCCCACTTGTAGTTCTGCGGATCGTTGTCGCCCTTTTTCTCGGGGCGATGGATTGCGTGGGCGAGCTTGCCCACGCCATTGGTGGCGGAGGGCTGGAGATTCGCGACTTCCTCCCCGCGCCCGGCGGCTTCCATCTCTGCGGCAAAACCGGACTCGCTGCCGAGCTCGGGCTGGCCAAAGCGGAGTTCGTCGCGACCGCCATTGGCAAATACCTCGAGCATCTCCGTGCGGAACTGCTCGCGGAGGCGCTTAACGAAATCCGCACCGCGCACAGGCTCGGCGGCGATCTTTTTGGCGGACGCCACGATGTTGTCATCGGGCTCTCCGACGGCACGGAGGACCTTGCGCCACACGACGCGGCGGGCGGGGTTCATGTCGTCCTGCTCTGCGATGGCGGGCAGGGCCTCGGGTGAGGTGAATTTGGTACCCAGCGTGGTGAGCGCGCGCTTCACGTTGGAGGCGGCCATGGGCATGTCTTTGAGGGACAACAGCGCGCCATTCACGCCGAATTCGCGGACGCGGACGGTGAAGGGGAGCTTGGCGTGGGTGAGTTCGCCTTTTTTGGCCACGATGGATTCCGGGAAGGAAACGACTTCCTCCTGTTTTTCGTCGGCGTCGGTGGCAAAGGCGAGTTCCACGTCGCGATGGTGCTGCGTGTAGTTGGCGGTCTGGCCCTCGGTGAACTGGATGGCGCTTTCCACGGCCGTTTTATCCGTGATGAGCTGGCCGATGAGCATCACGACGATGCCGAGATGCGTGAGCTGGATGCCGAATTTGCTGAAATTCCAGGAGAAGCGCTTGATATGCGCGGCGAGAAGATTGACCAGCAGAAGCAGGCCCATGAGGTGGCCTCCTGGGAATACCGGGGGCACCCACCATTCATCGCCCTCGTGGCGAATGACCCAAAAGGTTTTAAACCAGCGGGCCTGTGCATTCCAGAGGCCCTCATGTACCTGGGCGATGGAGCCGAGGTAGACGAGCAACACCGAGATGGCGAGCAGCCATACCGTAAGGCGGAGCGAAGTGAGAAGTTTCCAGAGTGCGTTCATTTTCCTCGAGCAAAAGCGATGAAGGATTCCTTCGCGGCGGCGGCAGCGGGAGTGGCTCCCATGAGTTTATAGAAGTACCATTTGCCGTCGCGCGGGACGATGGCACCGATGAGGGAGCGGCCGGCATTTTCCAAATCGACAAACGATGAGCCCTCCGGGCCACCTTCGAGTGGTTTGATGGTGGCCTGGATGGCGGCGTCATCGGCATCGGGCATGCCGATCTGGCCGCGCCAGCGTCGGATATTGGCAACAGACCCACCGGTATCGGTGGGGAATACGCTCACTGCCACCTCGGCGGTTGCGCCGTCTTTGGGGGGGACGTTGAATTTGGCGATCTGCATCGGGCCGGGGGCCACGGTGGTCCAACCCTCGGGAGGCTTGCCGGTGTCCGTCGTGCCGGTCGGCGCAGGAGCGGGCTGCGCTGCGGCAGGTGCCGGGGCTGCAGGTTGCGGCTTAGGTGGGGCCAGGGGCTTTGCGGCAGGGCCGGCCTCGAATTTCACGGTGGTGAGGAAGGTCTTGAAGGCGGGCATCTGGGCATCGACCGTCCCGGGGGTGCCTTGGAGCTTGAAGAACCAGCTCAGACCATCGCGATGGAAAATGGCGGTGACGATGCGGGACTTTACCTTTTCCACGCCCTCGCCCGTGCGCTCGCCGGTGAGGTCGAAAATCTTGCCTTTGCCATCGGCGACGGGGATTTCGCTAAGAGCGGCCGCGGCCTCGTTTTCATCCAGCGACTTTTGCTGGAAGGCCTCGCGCCACATATTGACAAGCACCGGCTCCTTGCCCTCCAGCGAGGCGAGCGGGGTGACGTTTATAGATGCGCCGGCAGCATCGAAGCGGGCGACATTCATCTGGTCTTCGCCGAGTTCCTTCCATCCAGCAGGGAGGGTGTAGGCGATTTTTGGGAGTGCGGGCCGCCCGCCCTCGTGGGCATGGGCCGCGTGCTCCTCGGGGGTCTCGTTGGAGTGGTCGTGGGGGTCGCCAGCTTTTGCGGGCAGCTCCTTGGGAGCGAGGTAGACGCGAGGTTCCTTGCGTTCGCACGCCACCAGTGCGGTGACAACGAGAAGCGGCAGCGCACGGCGGATGAAGGTATGGCGGAAATTGGACATCGAATCGGTAACCAGCGGAAGTTCAATCCACCGGGAACCCGCCTTCTTAGCTTGTGCCGGACGATCGGCAAGCGGGAGTGGGGGTTTTTTAGAGGAGTCAGGAGTCAGGAGTCGG
>JAYUWZ010001104.1:0-2542 GCA_043753265.1 Verrucomicrobiaceae bacterium | reverse complement strand
TGAAGACGAGAGCGAATCGTGCCAACCGAGCTGCCGGTGAGACCGGCGATTTCCTCGTAGCTGAGATCCTCGAAAAAGCGCAGGTGAAGCACCTCCCGATGCTCGCGCGAGATGGCATCGAGCCCCCGGTGCAGCTCCTCTATTTCCACGGGCGGGTCTTCCGCTGGAGCACTCTCCCATTGTACCTCCTCGATAGACTCGAAGACGATTTTGCGGCGACGAAATTCGCGAAAGATGCGGTCGCGCGCGATGCGGAATGCCCATGGGCGGAACTTCGCCGGATCGAGAAGCGCGGGAAGCCCGCGATAAATGGCCACCCAAATTTCCTGGATGAGATCCGCCGCCAGCCCCGGCGGACTCAAGCGCTCGGCGAACGCGAGCAGCCGGGGTCCGCACAACGTGAAAAGCTCGCGAAACGCCGCCTCATCGCCCACCTGGATGCGCAGGACGAGGATTTGTTCGTAGAGCTGTTCGGGAGTGACGGCCATGGGTTGCAACATGTAAGTTGCAACGCTGCCGCGAAAAGTTCACCGGTGCGGTTAAATTTTCTGCCGGACCACCGGGCGTCGGCATTGCAAGATGTCTGGGGACCTTTCCTGCACGGCCCAATCCCCACTCGACAGCGTCCTTGCGCTGCTTACCTTGAAGACATGCTCACGCTTACCGATTCCGCAGTCGCGCACCTGCGCTCACTCTTGGACGAGAAAGGTTCTCCCGAGAAGGCCCTGCGCATCTACATCGAGCGCGGAGGCTGTGCGGGCATGAGCTACGAGATGACCATCGACGACAGCCAGCCCGAGGACTACGCCGCCGAGAAGGATGGCGTGCGCGTGATTGTCGACCCCAACAGCCTGCAGTTTCTCACAGGCTCCACCATCGATTACTGCGACGACCTTTCCGGCACCGGCTTCCGGATCAACAACCCCAAGGCCGCGCGCTCCTGTGGCTGCGGGACTTCTTTTGAACCCGCGCCGGAAAGCTAGCCGAATCTTGAAAGGAACACGCGGCACTGGCGTATCTCTGGGCATTCGATGGACCTACTGAACTACGAGGAAAAACCCCAGACCCGGACCGGGTTTTTCTGGTGGTCCGTGATCATCCTGCTCCTCACTGGCGCATGTTTTGCGAGCTGGATTGGCAGCTTCTACATTGTCGCGCACCCGGAGAATCCGAGGTGCTACCGCATCCTGAAAAAACTCAAGCGTCTCGACCCACCCAAGCGCTTCGTGGAGACACAGGTGCCTACGGGAGATTTCCTCACCGTAGCGCAGATGCTTGAGCGCTTCGGCAAAATCGGGCCGGAGGAACTCGCTCTCCGCAACGACGAGATGCTGCGCGCCTATCTCATGAATTTCCGCGAGACGAAAAAGCCGCCGGTTTACGTCATCGGGCGCTTCGATCTGGTGGACACGCATCAACTCGGCAAGGGCGATTTATTCCCCAGCGGAGCGGCGATTGTGGCGCAATCGCTCGATTCCCCACAAGTGCTGCTCGAGGCGATATTCCCTGCCAGGCCCAAGACGGCCTCCGCCATTCGAACCTCACTATCCACGGGGACCGATTTCACACTGGCGCGTTCCCGCGATTTGCTCGCGCTGATTCACGTGGCACGGCTGGCGGATGGGCGCATGCAATTCACCGCGATCCCGCTGCCGTATGGGGGATGGCAGGTGCGGCGCGCCGGTGGGGAGTTTCATCTCAGCTCCCCGGAGGAGCTTGAAAAGCTCGACGTAAATCTAGGCATCGACGTCGCAGCTGGCCTGCCCATCGTACGCGGGGAGCGTTTGAAGACGGGTATCGCTGCTTACGCCGAGTATCGTAGAAAAACTCTGGCCTCCAACCGCGATGAAACAGCGGCCGACCCGGAACTCGTGCGATTCGATGCAGTAAAGGAAGATGCCGATCACGCCATCACGCCCAAGGTTGTGCGCCCCGTTGTCGCACCGACTCCACGCCCCATGCCCACCCCGGCACCCGCTGTGCCATTGCCTATCCGCCCTGTCACCATCGGCCCAGGCTCAGCCATTGCGCCGGCTCCGATCATTCCGAAACCCGCCGTTCCCACGATAGTCAAACCAGCGCCGGTGGAGGATGCTCCGCGTCCGAAGATCGTCGAGCCCCCGGCAGGGAATCGAGTGGACCCCAAGCCGCCCAACGTGGCCACGCCTCCGCCGGCAGCCACCCCGGGTGCGCCAGCGGTGCCACGCCGAGTGGTGTCTGTGAGAGAGGCCACCCAGCTTGCCGGAAGCGACGCCGCAGCAGCGCAGGCTGTGCTGAGCGGGGATTTCGTGGTCACCACAGTAAAAGGCCAGCGCGTGGAAATGCGAACACAGGAAGTCACTGGGGTAGAGCCCAGTGCAACCGATGCCGCACCCGTCATAGTGGTCGATTTTCCACCCGGCTCCAAGCTGCCAGGCACCGGTACCGTGATTCGCCGCGATGCGCGCAAAGGCTTCGTCATCCGCGACGTCACCCGAACCACCGATGGGCGTGTCACCATCGTGGCCACGGAGTAGACCTGTTCCCAATTCCCCCGTGATCA
>JAYUWZ010001103.1:0-2543 GCA_043753265.1 Verrucomicrobiaceae bacterium | reverse complement strand
AAGGAAGCCCCCGACCTCGTAAGCAAGAAAACCCTCCCACTCACCTCCCCGATAAAAGTAGCCCCCCGCACCACCATCGTCCTCTACTTGGGAAAGTGAGAGTTCTCGCACGTAGCAGCGAAGCCGCATCTGTGCCCTCTGAGTCATCTGTGGTTCAACTGCTTTGAGGATATTTGGAAAATAACCCAAAATCCCGCGTCATCCCCGTCCGCTTCTCCGGAGGTAAATGCCACACACCGTGCATTTCCGATGAAGACCTATTCCACAGCAGCCCGGCGCGCTTTTCTGCGCATGGGACTCGCCGCCGCCATGGCAGTAGCCGCCTTCAACGGCCAAACTCTTCACGCCGCCACCCGCAGCTGGACCGGCGCAGGCGCAGACGACCTGTGGAGCAACGCCACCAACTGGTCCGGCGGCGTGCCAACAGGCGGCGACGACGTCATCTTCAGCACCCTGGGCGCAGGCATGTCCTTCGTCGATTATACGCTCACGCTCTCCGCGTTCCGCTTCGCGCCAGGCATCCTCCCCGCTCACGATATTCATATCACCTCTGCGCTCACCCTCACCGGCGCAGGCATCGACAACCAATCTCGCCTCCCGCTCTTCGGCGAGCCCCCCACTCCTTCCGGCACCATCCGCCAGCAATTCTTCGCGGAGTCCGGCGGTTCGCTCACATTCCAGAATAGCGCCACCGCCACGGGCAATCTGCCGGTGGACCTCAATGCAATGGGCGCCACTGCCACGACTTCTGCAGGGCGCATCATTTTCGAGGGCAGCAGCACTGCATCCGGTGGCCCGACCCCGGTATTTACGGGCTTGCGCGCATTCGGCGGCACCGCTTCTGGCGCGAGTGGCGGCGAGATGATTTTCCGCGCGAATTCCAGCATGGGCCCACGCGCAAACCTCAGCGTGGCTGCGGGGGGAATCGCCAGCGCCATGGGCGGCACCGCAATATTTGAGGGCGACTCCAGCGCGAGCGGCATCGTCAGCAATCTCACCGGCGAGGGCCTCGGCGGACGCATCATCTTTCGCGGAAATGCCTCCGCAGGCGGTAGCCTTGTGCTGGACAACTATGGAGCCGGGCGCGCCGCTGCGGGTTCCGAGGCTGTGGTGCAATTTCTCGACGACAGCTCACTCCGGGGCACCGCGCAAAATTTCGGCGGCATCACGGATGGATTCGCTGGCGGCCGCATCGAGTTCCGGCAGCAGGCCCGGCTCGACAGCACTGGCTATGCGCCCGGCCAGGGCTTCCAGATTCTCAATCGCGGCTCCTTTTTCCTTCCTTTCCTCGGAACGTCAGCAGGGCAGGGGGGCGTCACCGCGTTTTATGATGACGCCCGTATCGTGGGAACGAACATTCTCATCACCAACGGCAGCGGCAGTGAGGAGGAGGACGTGAATGACGGAGGCCAGGGCGGCATCACCGAGTTTCGCGACCGCTCGCGCGCAGGCCAGGTCACGATTACGAATGTCGGCGCAACCTCCGCAGTCGTGGGAACCACAAGCGGTCGCACATTTTTCCGCGACACTTCCAGCGCGGAGAGCGCCACCATTTTTGCCAATGGCGGTTCGCTCGCGACCGGTGCCTTCGGTGGCGTCGTGGAGTTTTCCGGCTCCTCCACCGCGGCAAATTCCACGCTCACCGCGAGCAGTGGCAGGAGCGGCGGGGCAGGCGGAAAAATCGTCCTCATCGAAACAGCGCAGGGCGGTAATGCCCAAGTGGTGGTGGAACTGGGCGCGGCGTTCGATATGAGCGGACTCACCAGCACAGGCACCACGCTGGGGTCCATAGCAGGCGCGGGCAGCTTCGCGCTCGGTGGTAAATCACTCACCGTTGGCAATGCGTTCAGTACCGTTGTTTCCGGCGTCATTAGCGATGGCGGCCAGTCCGGCGGCACGGGCGCGAGCCTCACGAAAATCGGCACCGGCACGCTCGAACTCGCGGGCGCAAACTCCTACACGGGCCCCACCGAGATCGACACGGGCACCCTGCTCCTCACCGGAAGCCTCGGCGCCGGGCCAGTGTCCGTCGCTGGAGGCGCGACCCTCGCAGGCAATGGCACCATCGGCGGTGCCGTCACCGTCGCCGATGCCGGCATTCTCTCCCCCGGAAGATTCGACTCGGGCACACTCACCGTGGGCAGCCTCTCGCTGGGCAATGCCTCCGTGCTCAACTTCCAGCTAGGCAGTTTCAGTGATCGCGTCGATGTGAACGGTGCGCTCACGCTCGGCGGCACTCTGAATATCAGCGCGCTGGGCGGCTTCACCGCGGGCGTCTATCGCCTGTTCAACTACACCGGTGCGCTGAATGATCAGGGCCTCACCCTCGGCACTCTGCCCGGCGGTACCACACCCGCTGACTTCCTTCTGCAAACGGCACAACCCGGCCAAATCAACGTGGTCCTCGGCGCAGCCTCCGGCGACCTGCTTTTCTGGGACGGCCCCCATCTCGGCGCCAACGGTGTGGTCGAGGGCGGCAGCGGCACGTGGACCAATTCCGCGACCAACTGGACCACCGCCACGGGCGGCGTACAGCAGGCGTG
>JAYUWZ010001102.1:0-5538 GCA_043753265.1 Verrucomicrobiaceae bacterium | reverse complement strand
TCGCTGAGGGTATCGGCACGGTCGTCGAGCGGGCCCGCCTCGGAGACCACCAGAATCTCGCTCAACGCGAACGCGACACGCTGGCGGAGTTGGTCATTTCCATTGATGGATTGCTTCCACCACGAATTGAAAGTGAGGTCACCGGGGTAGGTGGAATTGTTTGGCGACGTCAGGTTCCGTTTCGCGAAAACTTCGGGATAGTGGAGCGAGGGAGCCTTGGTGAATTGATCGTCGATCCAGCCGTCGAACCCGAGACTCTGAACGGCGGCGATTTCCGCGGGCGTGGGTCCAAATGTGGCTTGATGCAGAAAGCGCACCGCGTTCGTTTCCATCGTCGCGGCATTGTCGGGATCGCTCGCCCAGTTTGGCGCTGCGGGTGGCGGCACAAAGGTCTGCGAGCCTGAGGCGAAGCGGTAGAAGCCCTTCACCTCGCCCGCTGTATAAGCGGCGGTGTGCAGATTAATGTAGGAGCTGCCGTCCTCAATGAGCCGGACAATATCCGCCGCGTCGCTGTCGCTGTCCCCGTCCTTGTCGGTGATGCCGATCACAGGAACGATGTTCCAGGTGTAGCTGCCGTCGGGATTCTGCGGGATCACATCCATGTCGAACACGATGAGGCCGCCATCCGCGCCGCTGTGGACGTGCTTTTGCGTGACGGGACCGGTGAGATTCGAGTGAGTGAAGCGAACGGTCGCCTGCGTCTTCTCGGCATTCATCTGCAAGGATGCACTGCCATAGCCATTCGTCAGCGCACCTGCCTGCGCGCTCATGGAGGTGATATAAAGGGTGCTGGTTCCCGGGATCGCAGCGGGGGCCGTGTACTGGGTGAGAAGATAACCGGGGATGATTTCGCTCGGTGCCGTGGTGGGCTCGCCGGGCTTGCTCCAACCCACGGCGAAATGATCGGCGCCAGCGCCGTCCTTGTGCCGGACTTCAAAGTAGTAGCGATTGCCGGCCTTGAGATAGAGCAACGGGGTCTTTGCCGCATTGGTCCACACCGGGGGTGCACTGGAAGCAGTGGTGAGGGATGCACGCAGCCAGGAGTTTGCGGGCTCCGTGTCGTCCGAGATGTAGAGTTCGGCGGCGTCGTTGGCGGAAAGGAAGAACTGATACACGCCTGTGGTGGGGGCCGAGATATATCCACGGATCTGCGCGCCAAAATCATCCAGCGTGCTCGTGGTGGCTTGGAGCGAGGAGAGCAGTCGTGGCTCCACGGCAGGATTTGCCGCCGGGCTCACGGGAGCGGTGCCGAGCGGGATGCTGCTGACGTTTGTGCCGGAGATGCCGGTCCACACGTCGCGCACTACTCCGCCGCCGGTTTCGAGGATGTTCAGGTGGAGAATGGCTGATCCGCTGCCCACATTCAGCTTCGTCGCGGTGAGGACGACGTCCCAGCTCCCGCCCATGGTGGGAATACCGGTGATGAGTCCGGTATCGGCATCGATGCTCAAACCAGGGGGGAGATTTGCCGCTCTGTAGCTTGTCGGACTGCCACTCGCGGTGACCTGATAGCTGAAATTGGGCTGGCCCTTGAAAGCCATCATCTCCAGCGAACCCAGAATCTGCGGAGGCGCATTGGGGAACATGCGGACCATCGGGATTATTTCCTTCACCAGATTTGCCCCCGACCAGCGAAGCATCGCCTCGGCGGTGGTCGTGGTTTCGTAGTGCTCCACAACGATGGGGTAGCGCTTGCCAGCCTCCAATTCGATAATGCCGGTGTATGTGTTGCTGCCGACTGTGTTGGGGGGCCAGTTGTTGATAATGGTCTGGCCATTCACAATCACGCGACCCGCACGATTCACCTGAAACTCGAAAGTGTAGATCTGCGAAAACTGCGGCAGGATCTCACCCGTCCAGCGACAGGAAAAATAGTTCGTATTTACACCCACTGCAGGGGAGCCGGATCCCTGGGTGGTGTTGTCAGGCCATGAGTAGTTGATCACCGGATCCACGCGACTGGCGGCGGGCGCACCAGCAAACTTCGCCGGATTCGTATCGGAAATGCGGTCCGGCAAGCTGGAAACCTCATTCCAAAACTGTGCGAACAAGCCTGTGCCGGTGGCTGTGGTGTTGTCGGCAATGAGCACGGCGGCAGTCGCCGGCTGGCCGACCGTATAAGCCGCACCCGCCGAAAGGGTGATTATCACCGTTTCGGTGGATTCCAGCGTGGCATCCGGGATGGGTTCCACCTGAATGTTTGCACTGGTGGCTCCAAAAGGAATGGTCACCGTGCCGGAAAGCGCGGTGTAATCGGTGCCCTCCTCCGCGGAGCCCGAGAATGTGTAGGTCACCGTGAGGGGGGCGAGTCCTGCCGTGCGGGTGACGGTGATGACTCCGGGATAGCTGATTTCACCAATCGGAGAGGAAGGCCCGGTGGCGGTTACAATCTGCTGGGCGGGGGTCGTGTTGATGGCGGCAGTGGTCCAGGCGAGATCGCCTAGGAGGTTCGTGCCATGCGAATGCGAGTTTTCCGGGTCGAGGCCGAGCTGGCGCTCCTCCCAGTCGTTCACGCCATCCCCATCGGTGTCCATGTCATAGACCGCGACACGATAGACGGTGCCCGGAGCAGCAGGCGTGGAATCCGTGAGATCCGCGTCCGTGCCATTCATGTAGGAAGTCGCATCTGTCCACGCGCCCGCATCGGAAATGTTTGTGGATTTCTGAATCCGATAACGCTTTCCGAGCACACTGGGCCATGTAAGCGTCACGTTCCCAGCCGCGAGAGTGATGGTCTTCACCTTCACCATGTCGCCCGGCGCATTGGGGTTCGTTCCTGCTCCGGCTTCCATTGCGTTGCTTGCCCCGTCGCCATCGATGTCCCCATTTCCTGCGGCAGCGCCAGTGCCGTATTTCATCTGCCAGACGTCGCCAAGGCCATCGCCAGCGCCGCCATTTTCCATGAGGTCCAGGGCGCCGTAGGCTGTTGAAAGGGGAGCAAGCAGCGCGGCTGCAGCGCCGAGAAGGAAGGCACGAAAAGTATTCATCACTGGTGGTGGTTACGCCGCTATGGCGATAATTCTAAGGGCTGCGGAGGTGGAAGGTAGCAGAAACCGGGCACGCCAAGAGTCAAGCAACACCTTTGCGACAGGCCCGTTTGCTTTTTGAGGTGGTTTTTACCGAAAACTGGCAGCGGCGGTGGAATCGCGGAGCAGTCACCGATAACGCATATGATTCGTTGAGCCTTTTATTTACAGGCGTTTCAGCCGATCACTTTGTTTCGAAATGGTTGGATTTTCACGCGGCCATCGCGCGCAGCCGCCGCTCAAGGTTGAGATGGAAGTTCCCCAGCGGAAACTCGTCATCATTCACAATTGAGAGCCACGCTTTCGGATCGCTCTCATCTTTGATAGCGCCGGGCTTCCATTGCGACCCCACATTTGGGCGCACATAGCGCGAAACCCAATCATGGGCAGCCACCCAAAACGCCACCTTGGAGCAGTCGGCACCCTGCTTGTACAGGGCGTGTAGCTCCGATTCCAAATCTGCCATGACCCCAGGAATCGCTTCCCATCGGATGACCAAGCGGTTGTCCCGCCATACAAGGGCATCCCTTTGGTGCAACGCAGAAAAGAGAATCTGCCCACCGAGCGCATCGTAATTCCGCACACGGCTGCCGGTGATGGGAAATCGAAACACGCGATCGAGCACAATCGCCCAGCACACGTAGCGGGCGAACGGCAGGCCCTCCCTCGCGAGTCTTCCAGCCTCCCCGAATGCACGCAAATCCACGCGCAGTTCCTCAATCCCGTACATCCAGAAAGGGGCGCGCTGGCGGATCATGAAGGGATCGAAGGGCAGTTCACCCATCGAGTGCGCGCGATCGTGAATCAAGTCCCACAGGGCGCATACCGAGGTGAGCAGTTCCCGGTTTCCCAGCAGGCATTCGAGTTCGGGAAAAACGAGCAGTCCGGTCGCCTTCGCCGCGCGCAAGGCCGTATGCTGCAGGCGGGCGGCCTCGCGATCGCAGAATATGCCGCCGAAGTGATTCGTCGCCCGGGCTGCCACACTGACGGTCTCTGGAAACAGCACCGCGCAGTCGCTCGCATAGCCGTCGGTGAATTCCACAAGCCGCAGCGGCACGAACTTGGGGTTGCGATAACGCCCTTGCTCCAGTTCCGCGAGCCAGGTGGGCCATAGGGTCTGCACCCGGAGGGCTTCAAATCGCACCTCCTGCGAGGCATTTGGCGTATACATCGGGAATACCACGAGATGCTCGATGCCATCCGCCCGATGCCGCTCCGGCCGGAACAATGCGAGGGATTCCGTAAAATCCGGCCGCGCAAACCCTGCGTTCTGCCACGAAGCCAGGTCCTCACGCACTTGGGCAAGATACTCCTGCTGGTGCGGGTACACCGGAGCGAGCGCCGCGATTTCACCGCTGGCAGCGGCCACCAGTTTCGCCGCCCCATCGTGGTTGTTCATCTCCACACTGCCATTGACGTGCTGGATTGCCCGCAGGGTGTTCGTGACACCGCGCAGCCGCGCCCAATGGTGGCCGAGTCCCGGTACGGGAAACTCACGGGATTCCTGCGGGGAGAGCCGCTGCCCGGCCCGCTCATATGCGGGAGCCGCCAGCCAGTGGACGATATTCAGCCACAGAGCGAGGTGGTCGTGATGCAGTATCCGTTCGTCGCCAAAGAGCACCGAGTCCGTCACCACCACCACCCGTCCAAGACCTGCCTTTGCGTGGCCGATCACGCCCGCCCTGCGAGGATGCGCTCCGGCGGATGCCCGCCATGCCACCCCTGCTTCCTCTGCGGCTGCAAGCCAGCCCGCCCGGTAAAAGCACGCACGCGAAGCCATGTGACCCAGCGGAGAGTCCTCCACCGGCTCCGCATGAAACCACTCCGCCACGCCAGCCTCGCAGGCGGAGCGGTCAGACACCTTGCCACTCTCGATGCGCAGTCCCACCGCCGCGAGCAGTTCGTTCAAGTTGTCGCCATACTTGGCGTGCTCGTATTCCGTGATGACCAGCAATCCGCCACCAGCCCTTACCCACGCTAGGATTGCCGCGATTTCCTCTGCGGAAAGCGAGGGTGGATTGCGCGAGGTCGTGCGCTCCCAACTCGGGTCGCAGGGATGCACCAGCGCTAGAACATCCGCACCCGCCAGAGTATCCAGCGTGAGCGGGCCGGACGTATTGCGATGCACCGTAAAATCACGCTCTGCCAGCGCTGAAGCGGCAATCTGGTACGATGAATTCGCAGGGTCCTCCGGGGCAATCTCCCGCGCCCTCTGCGCAGAGACGGACCAGCTTTCGCTGTGAAACTCATCTGCAAGAAAGCAGACCCACTTCTCAGGTTGCGTTTGCATAACTCAACCTAGCCACTTTCTCCCCATTCGCAACCGGAGCAAAAATCGCCCCCGGAAAATCTGGAGTGCGGGAGCTTGCTAGCTTGCTCCCGCTCTGGCGGCAGGGCGCAGGTGGCCGGAGGTGGGAGAACCTTCCGAACCATCACAGTTTTCCCGCCACCGCCTCAGCAGCCCCCATCCAAAGCGGGAGCAAGCTCCCGCACTCCAGATCTGCGCCCCTCC
>JAYUWZ010001101.1:0-11489 GCA_043753265.1 Verrucomicrobiaceae bacterium | reverse complement strand
GCTCACTGCTCCTTTTGGCGCTTGGCGTGCTCTTCCTCGTTGTACCGCCCCGCCGTTCGCTTGGCCTGGGGATGGCCACGCTCTTTGCGGCCTTCATCGCTTGTGGCGCACTGTGTTTCCTGCCCGCGAATTGGTTCCCGCTTGTTCCATGGCGCGCCGCGTTTGAAACACAAACCGGCATCGCACTCCCACACACGCGCACAGCCCAGCCGTTGCTCAGCGCCGAGGCCTTCGTTTCGCTTTTGGTTGGGTGTGCCTGGGTCTGGTATGCCTTGTCGGTGGAATGGACTATTCGCACCGCGCACCGCGCATTGCGCGTGTTCGCCGTTGGGATCCTTGGTCTTACTACCCTTGCTTTGTTTTCATGGGTCTCGGGCTGGCGTCCGCCATGGTGGCCACCAGTCGAAAACGGCACGTTTGGCTTTTTCCCGAACCGCAACCAGACGGCAAATGTCCTCGCCCTGGGGGGCATCCTCATCGCAGGCATCGCGCTCGAGGATGATCGTTCCTCCCGGCGAAAGGCATTGGCATGGGCGGGCAGCCTGGGACTTGTTCTGGCCGGTCTTGCACTCACCAATTCCAGGGCGGGCGTCATTCTTTTCTTGGGAGGTGTTGCAGTGCTCGCCATCTGCGCGTCACTGATGTTTCGGATACACTCCGCTCTACGTGCCGGAGCGGTTCTCATCTGCGCACTTGCCGTTGGAATGTTGTGTTCTGGGGGGAGTGTGGTGCAGCGGCTCAGCGGGGAAGCCAATCCATCCATGCAGGATTTGCGGTCAATCATCCATTCGGATGCATTGGCACTCTCGTACAAGGAACCATGGCTAGGCTCCGGCCTCGCAAACTTCGAGCCGGTGTTTCGTCTGGAACGGCAGAATTCCCGACTTGCACACTTCGCGGCCAACCCCGATGGCGATTGGGCCTGGCAGGTGCGCACGGTGCATCCCGAGAGCGATTGGCTGTGGGCGGTCATCGAGATGGGCTGGCCTGTGGCGCTAATCCTTGCTCTTGCCGTAGTCTGGCTCATTCGCTCGTGTTTTCCTTTCGCAAAAGGCACCCGGCGTGTCACCCGGCTCGCGGGGGTCATTTGCGCAGTTTGCTTCGTCATCCATGGCTTTGTCGATGTTTCCGGCCATAGGATGGGCACCCTGTGGGCCGCAGCATTTATAGTCGGCACCGCAATTTCGCCAGGGCTGGTGCTCGCTCAAAGGCGATGGGTCCCGATATTATTTCGCACCTTCGGTGTGGGACTCCTCGCGCTTGCGGGGCTTGGTGTCGTGTCGCTTGCGGGGATAGTCGCTCTTCCCACCCACGCGCGTGCCTGGGAACTTCGACGCCAGGTGGATGCCGCAGCGGCTGCTGGTTCAGCGGACCAAGTCGAAAAGGCGGCAACCGCCGCACTCGTCATCGCCCCCCTCGAATGGTCCTTCTACTACCAGCGAGCGGTCTATCGTGCTTCCGCGAGGAATGCTGCAGGGGCAATCATCGACTTCCGCGCTTCACGCTTTTTGGAGCGCGCACGCGCCCAGGAGTGTCTCAATGAAGGCACACTCTGGCTTTCATTGGGCAGGCCGGATTACGCGGGCGAAGCTTGGCGCGAGGCGGTGCGAAGAAGCCCCGATGGGGGCGTTGCCTCCTTCCGTGCGATCCTCTCCACTATTGGCGGCCAGCCAGAGGCGCGCCCCGTTCTGGAGTCCATTGCCGATTCCCACACGGACCTCGCTCTCGTGTGGATGGACCTTGGTTCGAATCAGGATTTCCGCGTCCGCCTTGGCTGGTGGCTCCTTTCGGATCCGACACTCGGGCAACTCACTGCGCCTCAGCGGGCCAGGTTGCTCGGTCTCTGGCCTGCGAAGGGCAGTCTTGCCGAGCTCCGCAGTTTTCTCCTGCGCAGCCCGTCATCCCGCCCCGGTGCATGGCAGGCGCTCGCAGAGGCATGTGCCCGGTTCCAGGACTTCCGGGCTGCGGTGCAGTGCGTTCGCGAATTCGCAACCTTCGCCCCCATACCGCCCGCTGGCTCTGCGGAGAATCGGGACAGGATGGTGATCGAATTTCAGATACACCCCACAAACACCGTCAATGGATTGGAGCTCTTTGGTCTGGAGATGAAGGAGGGCCATCAGGCTGAGGCGCTCCACATCATGGAAAAACTCCTTTCCGCTGCCCCGGAAAGCCGTGATGTGGCGACGGTCGCATTTGCCATGTATTGCGAAATGCAAAAGTGGGAACTCGCGTGGAACGCCTCGCGAGCCCTTCGCGCTCGTTGAAAGACCTGATTTTAGGAAATTCAAGGTTCGACTCTTAGGGAGCCGGGTCTTCGGGGGAATCTTACGCATCGGCATAAGATTCGTGCGTCCCTATCCGTCTACTCCGTTACAACCTACTATCCGGCGGCGTTCGATTGTCTTCGTAGCCCGCCACTCCTGCCATGATTGAATTACTTGAACCACGCATCGCTCCCGCTGTCGTCACAATCAACGCGGGGCTCAGGACCGCAACTTGGATCGATTCCGATGGAGATGCCGTAACGATGAAGTGGTCCAGCGCGGTGCCTCCCACATTCGTCACCGAAAATAACGGCCTCGGGCTGCTCGTGGATAGACTCATCCTCACGCCTGCCAATCATACGAATGCCTTCGTCACCATTACCGTGAACGCCGCCAGCGGAGGCGATGGGCGCGTGGAATTTGGTCGAGTCGACGCCACTGGCACGCCGCTTTCGAGCTGGGTGGCCCCTCTTGTAAATGTTGCGGAATTCGACGTGGGGAACGGCACCCGTGCAATCAATACACTGGTCATGGGCTCGCTTGGAAGCGTGCCAAACACAAGCTTCACCAACAATGCAGGCGACGGTGACAGCAACTTCAACGGGCTCTCCGGAATCCTCAGCATTCGCGGCAATGTGGATTCTGCCAGTCTCACCACCGGCGCATTCAAGAGCCTCTCCATCCTGGGCAGCGTGCGTGGGGATTCGGCGGGCGGCGGTGGCACACCGGGCTTTCTCACGCTCAACACAAACGGCAAGGGCGCACTGCTCATCACCGGCAGTATCATTGGCGGTGAAGCAGCGAATGAAGGTCACGTGAACATTACGGGCAATCTCACTTCTGTCGCAGTGCGTGGGAGCATCATCGGTGGTTCTGCCGCGTTCACAGGGGTTGTGGACATTGGCGGTGCGGGCACCATCTCCGCAGTCTCAGTGCTTGGCAGCATCATCGGCGGCTCGGCGTCGGATAGCGGCATGCTCAATGTCGCGCTGACTCACACGCTCGTCTCCATGAACATCGCCGGCAACATCCTCGGCGGCACCGCGGAACGCACAGGCGTGGTGAATTCCGGGCCGCTGACCACGTTCACCCTCGGGGGCAGCCTCTTTGGCGGCACCGAGCAAAATACCGGCGATATCAATCTTCAGCGCGCAGGCACCGTGACGATCAAAGGCAGTATTTTTGGCGGACGCGAGACCTCTGCAAGCGCCAATGGCTACATCGCCACAGTCAACGTCACGGAGAATCTCCGCACGCTTACTGTGAATGGAGACATCGTCTCCGGCACATTCGCCAGCGGCTCGCAGGTGGGCTACAACGGCGCGATTCTCGTGGGCAAAAACATCACCACCGCGACCGTTAAAGGCAGCCTCGTCGGCAATGCCGAAAACAAAGCCATGATCCTCGCGGGCGGAGCACCGGTATTTGCCAATGGCGACTACAACGCCATTGGCCGCCTCACCATTCTCGGCAGTGTCACCCAGGCCTACATCGCCGCCGGCCACACGGCGGATATCTCCAGCTTTGCCGCGCGCATCGGCAATGCGGAGAACCCCGACGCCGGCATCGGCCCAGTGGTTATCAATGGCGATTGGTTCCACAGCAGCCTCAATGCTGGCTTCAATGACGGCGGCGACTTCGGCATCAGTACCACGGACACTCACGATACAGGCGTAGCCAATCGTTTTTCCAAGCTAGTCTCCGTAATCATCAAGGGCCGCGCCCTCGACAACCCGACACTCACAGACGTGAGCGGCATCGCTGCAAACAAGATTATGAACCTCACGGTCGGTGGGGTCGGCATCTTCTTCAACGGCTCTCCCAACCGCAACCTCGACTCCTTCGGACGTGTGGATGTTTTTGAAGGCTAATATAAGAAGGAACTCCTTCCTTCATCAAAGCAGCTCCCCAAGCGAACGGATCCAAGGCTTCCAAGCTTGGAGCGCGAGGCCAGCCACGCAAAGGGTAACCGCAAGGGGGATGGCAATTTTCCAAGTGCGGCGAATGATCCCAAAAGCCCACCACTGCGTATCGTGCAGACGCAGATGCCTGGCAAACGCCCCGGCCACCAGGACGTCAAGCACTGCCTCCGCAAGCAGCGCGGGAGCGGTTGCCACGAGGGTAATGACGCCGAAGAAAATGCCGGTGGCCAGCGCCAGGACGGCTATCACTGCTAAAAGGATCCATGCGACGTCAAAACCGTGAAAGCATCCCTCGGCATCCCCCAATTTAAACGGAGCCTTCGCAACTTCCCCTGCCTGGCTCCACGAGTTATCCTCGGGTTCATCTTCTCCGCCCTCCATCTGCTCAAGGCTTTCGGGAGTAGGCACAAAGCGCTGCTCGACAGCTACCCAAACCCGGGTGACCACGATGAACACACCCCACGCCAGCAAGGTGCAAAGGAGGTACCGTACCCCCATATTAGTGAGTCCATTGCCAAGCATCCAGCGCGAGCAAAGGAACCCCGTCCCCGCAGTGAGCCCGAGGATCATGAACATGACAAACCGGGGCGTGCGCTCTTTCGAGAAATAGCGGCGCAAGCGTCTCAGGAGTTGTTCGCGTTTGGATGCGGCGGGATCCAGCATGGTTAGTGGAATAGCTTCGATTTTGGGGATGGCATGTGAGTTGGGTTATGCAAAAAATGAGGTTTGAGCCGCTCACTCTTCGCGCTCGCCACGAGCCTTCCTGCCACGATACACGGCGGGAGATGCGTTTTCTATTCCTGCTCCTCCTGTCGCTCGCGCCGCTGTGTGCCGCGGACAAGCCGAACATCATCCTGATCCTCGCGGACGATCTTGGCATCAACGATCTCGGCTGCTATGGGCGCAAGGATCACGCGACTCCGAATCTGGACAAGCTGGCGGGTGAGGGGATGCGCTTCACCTGCGCGCTCACGGCGCAGCCCATTTGCTCGCCTTCACGCGCGGCGCTGATGACCGGCAAGAGCCCGGCCCGGCTGCACCTCACGAATTTCCTGCCTGGACGTGCGGATGCTCCTTCGCAAAAACTCAAGCAGCCGCGTATCGAGGGGCAACTGCCGCTGGCTGAGGTGACGCTCGCAGAGTTGCTGCGCGATGCGGGGTATGCGACCGGGCTTTTTGGAAAATGGCATCTCGGCGGCGAGGGTTTCGGGCCGAAAGAGCAGGGATTTGCCATAGTGGACATGCCGAAGGCGAATACGCCGCCAAGCGCGTCGGAGGGAGGCAAAGGGGAATACGCCATCACTGCGGCAGCGGAGGCATTCATCGAGGCGAACAAGGACAAACCTTTCTTCTGCTACGTGCCGCATAACAACCCGCACATCCCAATCGGGGCGCGTCCGGAACTCGTGCAAAAGAATGCGGGGGCATTTCACCCCGCCTATGCGGCGATGATTGAGACGCTCGACGACACCGTGGGCCGGCTGATGCGAAAGGTCGATGCACTCGGGCTCGCGGAGAAGACGATTTTCATCTTCACCAGCGACAATGGCGGGCTGCACGTGCTGGAATTTCCCGGCACCCCGGCGACGCACAACACGCCGTTTCGCGCGGGCAAGGGGTATCTCTATGAGGGCGGCCTGCGAGAGCCGCTCATCGTGCGCTGGCCTGGCAATGTGAAGCCCGGCAGCGTGTGCGAGGTGCCTGTGCTGCTCACCGACCTCATGCCGACCCTGATGGAGGCTGCGGGCGTGTCGCCCGGAAAATCGACGGGGCCGCTCGATGGCGCGAATCTGCTCGGTCTGCTGCGCGGAGGCACGCTCCCACCCCGCGCGCTGTTCTGGCATTTCCCCCACTACACAAATCAAGGCAGCCGCCCGGCCGGTGCGGTGCGGGAGGGAAGCTGGAAGCTCATCGAGCATTTTGAGGATGGGACGACCGAGCTCTACGACCTGGCCAAGGATGCCGGGGAGGAAAAAAATGTGGCCGCTGAAAACGCGGGAGTCGTGGAGGATCTGCGCAAGAAACTGCACGCCTGGCAGAAGAGCGTCGGCGCCCAGATGCCGGAGCCGAACTCGGAGTTCGATGTAGCAAAGCACCGGGCGCTCTATGTCGACAAAGACCCCTCAAAGCTCAAGCCCGCAGCGACCGCGGCTCTCACGGAGCCGGATTGGAAGGATTGGCGCGCGGCGATGAATGCCGCAGTGAAAGGTCGCAAGCCGCTCGTCACTCCCGCAAAGGGCATCATTCTCCTGCCGGCGAGCAGCGCAACAGTGCACGCGGAGAAAATGAAGTACGAGGAGCAATCGTACAAAAACACGCTCGGATTTTGGGTGAAGAAGGAGGACTGGGCCGAGTGGACTTTTGAAGTGCCAGTGGCGGGTAACTACGAATTGGACGTGCTGCAAGGCTGCGGCAAAGGGAGCGCGGGAGCCGAGGTGGAGTTTGCCGTGGGCGGCAAGACCTTTACCTTGACGGTTCAGGAGACCGGAAACTTCCAGCATTTTATCCGGCTTTCGTTGGGCGCGGTGGAATTGCCTGCCGGCAAGGCGACGCTCACGGTGAAGCCAAAGACCAAGCCAGGCGCTGCAGTGATGGATTTGCGTGAGGCGCGGCTGGTGCCGGTTGTGGGTTCGTGAGACGTGGAGACGTGAAAAGGTAGATATGTGGAGCCGCTCGCGATGCGTCGGTCCATCGAGAAACTATAACTCCGCGAGCACGAGCGCCGCGTGGTCGGCGGGCTTTACCTTGCGCAGGATGGTTTTGATTGTCCCATCGGGCGCGATGATGAACGTGCTCCGCTCGGTGCCCATGTATTTTTTGCCATACATGCTTTTCTCCACCCACATGCCATAGGCGGAGACGATGGACTTGTCCGCATCCACCAGCAGAGGGAAGGGGAGGTCGTGCTTGGTGATGAACTTCGTGTGGCTCTTTGCGGAGTCGATGCTCACTCCAAATACGACAGCCTTTCCAGCAAACTCCTTCCAGGCATCGCGCAGCCCACAGGCCTGGGTGGTGCAACCCGGCGTGTCGTCCTTGGGGTAGAAATAGAGGACAACAAAGTGGCCTTTGAAATCAGCCAGTTTGACGGTCTTACCATCGCCATACTCGCCGCCTACGGCGAGAGTGGAGAATGGGGGTGCATTATCGCCAGGTTTCAATGTCTCGCTCATTGGTTGGATTACGCCGGGGAGAAGGCTTCAGGTGCATGGAATGGATGCCCGCTCACAGCGAGCGACCATCTAAGCTTGGAGTCTGAAGGATCGAACGCCCATCAAAGAGCGGCGTGTGAATGGTAGAGCCCTGTGGCTCTTTGACCGCAATGCTTCGAGCGGCCGCATGCCGCGCCTACAGGCTCACTGCTGCCTCGTTTTCTACTTTCGATACACCCTCTCGGGATGGCCGAAGGGATGAGGCGTGGTGCGAACGGGTGACCCGCATTGGCCATGGAGTTTCTGCCTTCAGGTCTCCTGATGCGCAACATTACTGTATCAGCAACCCGCCCACCGTGAACCACCCGCTTTTACGTGGGATCTTCGCCGTAGTTATTCGGGCCTTCGGTGCCGCGTAGGCAGCCGTTTTCGATGAAGGCCCAGATGCCGCCGATGTAGGGAACCAAACCAATCAAATACCACCAGCCCGATTTATTGCGATCATGCCAGCGTTTGACTGAGATAGCGATGCTCACATAGAGAACCACGAGATAGACGGGAATCAAAAAGATCAAACCGGATCCCTCCATCAACTTGCCATCGGTGGCGAACATTACAATCAGCACAGGCACCATGGTGATGAGCAACATTATGAGGGTCGCACCCCAATAGGTGCGGCGGGGGATGCGGCCTTCAAATGAAAAGAAGATTTCCTTCCAAGTTTTAGGTGTGCCGGCCGTGGGGGTGTAGATTTGGCCTTGGGGAGCTCTATAGGGATTGTCCATTGAGGTGCAGGTATTTGTTAAGGTTACTTTGCCGGAGTAAATCAACGCGAGGGGAAAATGACAAGCCGAGACTGGCGGGATGCATTGATTTTGACATTCATAATACCAGCCGATGCCCTCTCGAAGTAACGAGAGCGCTCACCCAATATTGGGCATTCATTTTGAGCGACAGGCGGGAAGGAAGAACCGCCTTTACTTCAACTCCGCGAGCTTCGCCTTGATGGCTTCGAAATTCGGGAGATCCTTTGGCGTAGGGGTCTGCTCGGCGTATTGCACCACACCGTTCTTATCCACCACGAACGCAGCGCGTGTGGAGGTGGTGCCGATGCCGGCGAGGCCGGGGAAAAGGACCTCGTAGGCCGTGGCGGTGGTCTTGTCCAAATCGCTCACAAGAGGAATGGTGATGTTCTCCTTCTTGGCCCACGCTTCCTGTGCGAACGGGCTGTCCACGCTAATCCCGATGATGTCGGCATCGAGTTCTGTGTAGGTGGCGAGTCCCTGGGTGACATCGCAGAACTCCTGGGTGCACACGCCGGTGAAGGCGAGGGGGAAGAACAGGATTACGGTGTTCTTCTTACCAAAATTGGCGGACAGCGACACGTCCTTCAGACCGTTGGCATCCTTGCTTTTGAGGGTGAAATCCGGGGCTTTGGTTCCGACAGCGATAGGCATGGTAGTAGGTAGGTTGAACTGTGGCTTGTACGCGGCAGGAGGCAGAGGCGTCAACGCCAACACGCGAGTAATGCGGGCTTATCGGCCCATGGCCGCCTCGATGGCGTCGGCTTCGATGGGGATGTCCGCCATCAAGTTTAACGTGCCGCTCTCTGTCACGAGCACCGTATCCTCTAGGCGCACGGCGAGGTTTTCCTCGGGGATGTAGATGCCGGGCTCCACGGTGATGACCCATCCCGCCTGCATGGGCTTGGTGGTGTCGCCGACATCGTGTACGTCCAGGCCGATGGGGTGGCCGAGGCCGTGCATGAAGTATTTCTTCACCGCCGGTTTGTCGGGGTCCTGTTTTTTCACGTCCTTGGCCTTGAGCAGGCCCAGCGCGAGGAGTTCCTCGGTCATGCGGACTTCGGATGCCTTCTGCCAGTCTTTGTGTTTCAGGCCGGGCTTGAGGTCGGCGATGCCGGCCTGCAGCACGCGGTACACTGCGTCGTAGATGGCGCGCTGGCGCTTGGTGAATTTGCCATTCACGGGGATCGTGCGCGTCATGTCGCTTGCGTAATTGGCATACGCGGCACCCACGTCGAGGAGGAGCAACTGGCCATCCTTCAGCGGTGCCATGTTTTCCTGGTAGTGCAGGCAGCAGGCATTTTTGCCCGTGGCCACGATGGGCTCGTAGGCAAAGCGCCCGCGTCCACGGATGAATTCGTGCGCAAACTCCGCCTCCACGTCCGTCTCCGTGCGGCCAGGCTTGGTAAAGCGCAGCACGCGCTTGAAGCCCTTCGAGGTCAGCGCGCAGGCGCGGCGGATCAACTCGACTTCCAGGTCGCACTTGATGATGCGGCAGTCGTGCAGCAGCGGTGCCAGCCTGCGGAATGTATGCAGGGGAAAGCGACGGCGGGCTTCACTGATGAAGCGGTCGTCGCGCGTCTCCATCTGGATCGAGGCGCGCTTGTGTTCGTTGCTGTTGATGAAAATCTGATCGGCCTCGATTGCCATCACACGGAGCGTGCTCCAGAAATCCTGCGTCCAGCGGATTTGTTTGATGCCCGTGAGCTTCTGCGCCTCCTCCTTGCGCAGCTTATGGCCTTCCCATAGCTCGTTGTGCTCATTGGGCTCGCGGAGAAAGAGGACTTCGCGGAGTTTCTCGTCATCGGCATCGGGGAAGAGCACGAGCAACGATTCCTCCTGCTCCACGCCCGTGAGGTAAAAGAGATCGCTGTTTGCGCGCATCAACAGCGAGCCATCCGCATTCGTAGGCAGGATGTCGTTGGCATTGACGATGGCCACGGACTTTGGCGGCAGCATCTTCGCGAGCTTCGCGCGGCTTTCGGTAAAGAGGCGGGGGTCAATCGGGTCATGTCGCATGGTGTTTTCCTGCTGGGGCGGTGTGTGAATGTCGAGTGGAATGATTTCCGGGATGTTGGAATAGAGCCGGGCGATTTACTTGGCCGCATCGGCCTGCCGCCACAGGTACCATGCAGCGGTGGTGGCGTGCGGCCGCCAGCGCGCCCCGTAGGCGAGCAACTCCTTGGGCTTGGGCATTTCTATCAAGCCCATCATCACGCGAAATCCATTCCGCACGCCAAAGTCATCCGCAGGCAGCACGTCGGGGCGCCCGAGTTTGAAAATGAGCAGCATCTCCACGGTCCAGCGACCAACGCCGCGCACAGCCGTGAGACGTTCGATGATTTCCTCATCCGTCATGCTCTTGATGACCTTTGTACTCGGCACCGTGCCGTCCAGGGTCCTTGCCGCGATATCGCGAATAGACGCCACCTTTGCCCAGGAAAAGCCCACACCGCGCAGCGTGTCGTCGTCCACTTCGGCGAGACGAGCGGGCGTGGGAAAGCGACCGCCAAAGAGCCCGCGGAAACGGCGGAGAATCGTTGCGGCAGCGGTGCCGTTGAGCTGCTGATTGGCAACTGCGGTAACGAGCGACACGAAGGGAGTGCGGTCCGCGTGGGGCGCGAGCGTGCAGGGGCCCAGGGTCTTGATGAGACGCCGCATGTGCGTGCAGGATTTTTGGAGGTGCGCGATTGCGGCTTCGGTCATGTGGCGTGGCTACTGCGGCGGAGGGCGGAGGGGAAGCGGGAAAGGACTGCGCGCAACCTTTGCATGCTGGCATGGTTGATCGCGAAGGCATGCGCAGCCAAGTGGCGCAGCCAGAAATCCGCACTGCACCACCCATGAGCATTACCCGTCTCCTGCTTTTGCCCGTTCTTTCCGTGGCCTGCTTAGCCCAGAATCCGGCTCGCACTCCTTCAGTGCCAGTCGGCGTGAAAGCTCATCGCGATCTCGCCTATGTGGAAAATGGGCATGCCCGCCAGAAGCTCGATCTCTATCTCCCGGAAAAGGTGGAGGGGCCGTTGCCGGTGATCGTCTGGATTCACGGAGGAGGTTGGGCGGCGGGCTCGAAGGACCAGTGTCCTGCCCTGCGCCAGGGCTACGTGGAGCGCGGCTATGCTGTCGCGAGCATCGGCTACCGGCTCAGCGGCGATGCACCATTTCCCGCGCAGATCGAGGACTGCAAAGCGGCCATCCGCTGGCTACGCGCACATGCAAAAGAGTACCACTTGGATGAGGGGCGCTTTGGTGCGTGGGGGAGTTCAGCGGGCGGGCATCTGGTTGCGCTGGTGGGAACGAGCGGCGGCGTGAAGGAATTTGAAGTGGGCGCCAATCTCGAAACCTCCA
>JAYUWZ010001100.1:0-2545 GCA_043753265.1 Verrucomicrobiaceae bacterium | reverse complement strand
GGGATTATCGGCGATGGGGGATCGCCGATAATCGAGTGGTGCAAACGACTGGGAAATGGAGAGTTGCGGGAGGCGGTGGGAATATCGGCGATCGATGCGATGGGTGCTGTGAGGCGGTTTTGGGGTTGAGAAGTGAGACAATATGGCGCGGGAGCTCTACGCTTTTCCCGGTGTATCCGCCTTTCTTTGCCTGCCCGCGCTACCTGCCTTGTTACCATATAGTGAGGATAGCACTCGTGCGGGGTGATTGCACGGGGATTTCGGGCGTAGTGGGATTATGTCCCAACAAGAAGAGCATCGACGTGGCGAGCGAAGCCTTGGACTGCGTGTGGCACTCGAGCGGGGCGAGAAGGCCTGCGAAGCAGCCCGGGCGAGCAAAGCGAGGCAAAGTGTAACGGCGACACCGCCTTCGCTTTGCGAAAGGTGGTTCTATTTGGCTGATAGCGTTCGAATCAAAACGACCGATCGGTCAGTCAATTCCCACCCGCAATCCCTTCCGAAGGCACTTATCAATGTTAGGGGACTCCAGGTAGGATCCCAGTTTTCTCCCATCGGTCCACCGACTGATTCCATCATCTGCCTTGAGGATTATGGGTGGTTTCATGGAGATGATGGTTGTACCTACGGGATCCACGACGGCATTTCCAATGGGCCTTCGGCTATGCCACGCATGCCGCTCGGAGAGTGCCATCCACCGATGCTGCGCATGTTGGGCAGCCTTTGGCTGAAGCTGTTGCGGACTGGAAGTCCGCGCTCCTTTGGGCGAGCTTTACTTCTGCTTGGGCTCGGGCTTGGCGCCTTCGCTGATCGCGTAGAGGTGGGTCTGGGTGTTGATGTAGAGCGTGCCGTTGGCGACCACGGGGGTGGCCAGGACTGGGGCACCCATGTTTACTTCGTTGAGGATCTTTTTCTCCTTATCCACGGCGAAGACGAGGATGTCGCCGTCTTCGTCGCCGATCATCACTTTGCCGTCCACCACGAGCGCGGAGCCCCAGATGTGGGCCTGCATGTCGTGCTCCCACATCTTTTTGCCGGTCTTGGAGTCGAGGCAGAATACGAAGCCGCTGTAGTCGCCGATGAAGAGCAGATCGGTCGCCGGGTCGATGGCCACGGTGCTGATGCTGCGGTGGATTTCCTTGAAGTCCCACACCAGCGCGCCCTTGGTCTTGGTGGCGTCGCCCTTGAGCCCCTTCGGGTCGATGCACATGAGGCGGCCCACGCCTTCGCCGTGCTCGGGGTCCTGGCCCAGGGCAATGAAGATCTTGTCCTTATAGTATACGGGGGTGGAGATGATTTCGCTCGGTCCCTCTGGCGCGGGATATTTGATGAGCTTGCCGTTTTTGTCCTTCTTATACTCGTCCGGCACGCCGTCGAACTTCCACGCCATCTTGAGCACGCCGCCATCGGGACCCTTCTCCGGCACTGCGTCAAACGCATAGATGTGGCCGTCGCCGCCGCCAAAAAAGACCTGCCACTTGCCGTCCACCTTGCCTGCGCTGGGCGAGGTCCACAGTCCGTGGAAAATATTTGGGCCCATCTTGGCGTCGTCCTCGCCGAGCAGCTCGCCGGTCTTTTTATCGAGCACGATGAAGCTGGGCGATTGCGGGGCCGGGATGGTGACATGTGACCAGTCCTGACCGTTGCTGGTGCAGACGTAGATGCGGTCATCGAGGACGAGCGGCGAGCTGTTGGAGGCGTTGTGCGGGAATACGCCGAGCTCATCCATCATGTCATACTTCCAGAGGATGTCGGCATCCTTGGGAGTCACCTCCGCCTTGGGCTTGGCGGGGCCGGGCATGTATTGTCCCTCGTCCTTGAAGGGGCCGTCGTTGCCATTGGCCTGGCCGGCGGCATCGAGCGCGATGACCTCGCAGCGGCTCGACACGGAGTAAAGCGTGTTGCCATCGACAAACGGGGCGCTGAGGTAGCCGAGGTATTCCCAGTCGTTCACCTTGCCGCTCGCCAGCTTGGGGACGGTGAACTGCCACTTCAAATCGCCTGATTTTTCGTCCAGCGCGAGCAGCACGGATTTGTCGTCCTTGAACCGCGGGTCGCGCGCCCCGGCGTTGTTCGTGCCGATGTAAACGGTGCCGTAGGCGACGACGGTGTTGCCGTAGGTCTGCGAGCCGAGCTTGGTGATCCACTTCACGTTCTTCGTGGTGGCCATGTCGATCTCCTCGGAGTTTTTCTTGAAATCGCCGGGCGTGAATTTCGCGGGGATGCCCTTCGCGTCGGAATACATATTGCGGCCGGGATCGCTGCCGCCCCAGGCGGGCCAGTCCGCTGCGGCGGCGGAAAAGGAGAGACCGGAAAAAGCGGCGGCGGTGAATGCAAGGATGCGGGTATTCATGGCGAGGTGCGTGATTGGAATCGGAAGCGCAATATTTGTATGCATACGTAATATCTTCCGCAACCACGGAAATTGGAAGGATTGATTGTGGGGGTGGGAGGAGTAAACAAGCCTACGCCAGTTCGTGGAGTGCGGCAGCCCTCTGCCGCTTTGTAGGATGGGCGAACGTGGAGGTGGTTGGGTTGAGTTGGCACA
>JAYUWZ010001099.1:0-5548 GCA_043753265.1 Verrucomicrobiaceae bacterium | reverse complement strand
GAGCAGCACAGAGCGCCCGTCCTCCGCAGCAGCCATGGCGGCGGCTATTCCCGCCGGGGTGGCTCCGTACACCACCACATCGTAGTCCTGGGCGCGCGCGGAAAGAGTGAGGAAGAGAACGAGGAGGAGGCGGAGCATACGCGGGGATTATCCTTTTCCGCGCAGGGCGACAGGAAAACTTTGCGCAGCATTACCGATGGCTATAATTCCAAAATCGGCATGACCCACTTCCTCGTACCCGCACTGAAGCTCGCAGGCACAGGATTCATCCTGCTTGCGCTCGCGCACATTCCCATGGGCCGCAAACTCCGCTGGCGTGAGGACACGGCAAAAATGTCGCCAGCCAATAATGCGATATTCCACGTGCATAACCTCTTCATCTGCGTGGTGCTCGTGGCGATGGGCCTTCCGTGTATTTTTGATTCACGCGCACTGCTGGAGCCCTCGCGTGCAGGCTTGTGGGGCAGCTGGATGCTTTCCATATTTTGGGCCATCCGCCTTTACTGCCAATGGTTCATATATCCCCGCAGCCTCTGGCAGGGCAAGCGCATGGAGAGCTTCTTCCACTGGACGTTCACGGCCATCTGGAGCCTTCTGGTGCTCCTATTTGCAATGTGCGGATTCGTGCAACTGGGATGGCTACGCGGATTATGATAGCAAGAAGTAGCGGGCTTTTACTGCACGCCGTCCAGTCCCCGAATGGGGAACAGCTCTGATTTCACGTGCTGCTCCCGTGCGATGGCGGAGAGCCTCCCGACAATTTCAGGATGCTTCGCGGCAAGGTCGTTTTTCTCGGAGGGATCCTCGGCGATGTTATAGAGTTCGGTGGTGGCCGGTGGCGGATTTTTTTAGCTTTGGGCCGGGATTCAGATTTTGGCGCACGAGCTTCCAGTCACCGACACGCACCGCCTGCTGCCCTCCATAGCCGGGCGACTCCCGGTATAAAAATGGCCGGGGCTCTTGCTTCTGGCCGAGCAGGGCTGGGGCGAGGCTCACACCATCCGTGCCGGCGGGAATCGCGTCCTTTGCGCCCGCCAGTTCCAGTATTGTCGGGAGCCAGTCTTCAAATCCACTGACGTGGTCACTGGTTGTGCCAGCGGCAATCTTCCCGGGCCAGCGGACGATGCATGGCACGCGAAAGCCCCCCTCGTAGTAGCTGCCCTTCCTTCCACGGAAGTTTCCCGCGCTCGCAAAAAAGTCGGTATCGGTGCCACCAAGTTGTTCATACAGCGGCCCGTTGTCGCTGGTGAAAATCACCATGGTCTTTTCATCCAGGCCCAGCTCCTTCACCAGCGCCATGAGTCGCCCGACTTCCGTATCCATGCGGGTAATCATCGCGGCGTAGGTGGCGCGCGGGGTGCGGTTCGGCAGGTATCCCTTTCCGCCCGGGTATGGGGTCTCGGGAAACACCCCCTCGTATTGCTTCAGCGAGTCATCCGGCACTTGCAACGCGAGGTGCGGGACGGTGGTGGAAAAATAAAGGAAGAACGGCTTGCCCTTGTTGGCCCGCACAAATTCCAGCGCCTGCTCCGCGATGAGATCCGCGCTGTATTGCTTGCCCGTAAATCCGGCATAGCTCGCTGGCTCGTTGATATCCGCCCCGGGAGGAAGTTTTTGATGCGCTGCGAATTTGGGATTCTCAAGAGCCACGTGCAGGCCATCAGACCACAGGTGGGTGGGGTAAAAATTGTGGGCCACTGCCTGGCAGTTAAATCCATAAAAGCGATCAAACCCCTGCTTCAACGGATCGCCAGAGCTTCCGACAGGGCCGAGCCCCCACTTGCCGGTGCAGCCCAGCGTGTAGCCTGACTTCTTCAGCGAGAGCGGCAGTGCCAGTTCCCCTGCAGGCACCGGCTCCTGCCCCTCCTTTCCCTCGCGAAGCCCTCCACGATTTTCGCGGATATACGCATGGCCCGGATGCCTGCCTGAGAGCAGTACGCAGCGGGACGGGGCGCACACATTGTGCCCTGAATAATGCGAGGTCAGCTTTATCCCCTCGCCCGCGATGCGGTCCAGGTTCGGTGTCTTGATTTTCGTTTGTCCAAATGATCCTACGTCGCCATAGCCCAAGTCATCGCAGAGGATGAAAATGAAATTCGGACGACTTTCCGCAGCGCACGCAATTACAGGAGTGGCAATGAGAAAAATTGCGAGTAAATAGCGGGACATGCGGGGATTCTGGGCAGGCTCCCGAATCATTTCCAGTGGATGTTTGGCCGTTTTGCCGGAATCTTCCCACGAAACTAAAGTCGTAAAGACAGTGGCCACCACCGCCCTCCCCAGAGCGATGGTGGCCTTAACTGGCCTGGTATTCCCCGTCAGAAACCCAGGCACTCCCGTCATATTCGTCTGCTCTCGCAGAACTAAATCCTATTTACCGGATTTAGTTCCGCTGTCACGGAATTATTTGCGACAAATTTACGAGTGTGTCTTTCCAAACAGGTTACGCACGTCACACACCTGCGGGTATCCGGCATACACTGGGCAAGACGCTGGCATTGACGCCGGGCGGGTGTGCAAGCACTGAGCACGGATGCGGATTCTCATCGCACCCGACAAATTCAAGGGCTCACTCACCGCCAGCGTTGCGGCACACGCCATTCACCGAGGCTTTCGCAGTGTTTTTCCAAAGGTGGAAGTGGAAGTGGCGCCTATAGCGGATGGAGGCGAGGGCTTTGCCGAGGCCCTGGCAGCCGCCCTCGATGCCGAGTGGATCACCCTCATGAGCGAGGATGCCATCGGACGCAAAGTGGAGGCACGGTATGCATGGGTGGATTCGGAAAAACTGGCCGTGATCGAAATGAGCGAGTGCAGCGGCCTGTGGCGACTGAAGCCCGCGGAGCGGAATCCGCTGTCAGCGACCACACATGGCACGGGCATCCTCATCCGCGACGCCATTGCACGGGGGGCAAAGCGAATCCTTGTGGGACTCGGCGGCAGCGCCACCACGGATGGAGGTGCTGGCATCGCGTACGCGCTCGGTTACCGCTTTTTGAGCCATGCAGGAGGTGAATTTATCCCCCACCCCGGTACGCTCGATTTACTGGATAGGATTGAGCCTCCTGCGTCTCTTGTGCTCCCGGAAATCATCGCCGCATGCGATGTACAGAATCCGCTGCTCGGGGATCGCGGCACAGCCCGTGTATACTCTCCGCAAAAAGGCGCGGACCCGCACACCATGGAGGTGCTGGAATCCGCCATGCAGCATCTGGCGGATGTGTGTGCAAGCGTCCTCCAGCGTGATTTTCGCAAAACACCCGGTGCCGGTGCCGCAGGCGGCCTCGGCTACGGACTGCTCACATTTTGCAACGCCACAATTCGACCGGGATTCGACATCATCGCCGAAACCATGCGCCTCGATGAACGCATCGCTGCCGCCGATTTGGTCATCACCGGTGAAGGCCGCCTCGATGATCAAACGCTCGATGGCAAAGGCCCCGCGGGAATCGCGGGACGCGCCCGCGCTGCGGGAAAACGGGTCATTGCATTTGGCGGCGCAGTGACCGACATGGCAGAGCGCTCGGGTATTTTCGATGCGATGATCCCGATAGTGGACCATCCCATGACTCTTGAGCAGGCGATGACCGCGGCAGAATCACTGCTTGAGCGCGCTGCTGGGAGGGCGGCGCGGTTGATTGCGCTGGGACAGGGGATGAAGAGGGATTGATCCTGCTGCTTTTAATCTTCCACGCGTCCGTCCGCTTCCTTATTTGGCGGTCATGACCAAACGCACCGCACTTCTTTTTGCCGGCCAGGGCGCACAAGCCGTGGGCATGGGCAAGGACCTCGCAGCCCAATATCCAGCAGCCGCGGAACTATTCACCCAGGCTGACTCCATCCTCGGCCGCTCCCTCAGCGGGGTGACCTTTGAAGGGCCGAAGGAGGAATTGGTAAAGACTGGTAACTGCCAGCCCGCGCTCTACGTGCATGGGCTCGCCTGCCTCGCCGCTCTCCAGTCTGCAATCGGTCCCATCGAGGCGCAATTTGCCGCCGGGCTCTCGCTCGGGGAGTTCACCGCCCATGCGGCAGCCGGCACCTTCTCTTTTGCCGATGGACTCCGCCTCGTGGCGGAACGCGGCAGGCTGATGCAGGAAGCCTGCGAACGCACGGGCGGCTCCATGGCTGCGATGGTCGGCGGTGAGGAGGCAGCCGTCCGGCAGCTCGCCGCGGAGTGCGATGTGGACGTGGCCAATTTCAACTCCCCGGGGCAAATCGTGCTCTCGGGCACGATGGCGGGGATCGACGCCGCGGTCGCTGCGGCGAAGGACAAGGGCATCCGCAAAGCGGTGAAGCTCGATGTCGCGGGTGCCTACCACTCGCGACTCATGCAAAGCGCCGCCGACGCACTCGCCCCCACTCTCGCAGCCACCCCTATGCAGCCACCGCGCTTTCCCGTGGTGGCCAATGTCTCGGCACAGCCCGCGACCTCCCCGGATGAAGTACGCGCACGGCTCGCCGCCCAGGTGACCGGCTCCGTGCGGTGGACGGAGACCATCGAATACCTCGTCGATGTCGAAAAAGTGGAGCTCTTTCTCGAACTGGGCCCGGGTGGAATCATCGCAGGGCTCGTGAAGCGCACGCGCAAGGATACACCAGTGATCAGCATCACGGATTGTGCGACGCTGGACGCAGCGATTGCGCAGTTGAAGAGGTAGCTTACTCCTCCTCGGCCGAGCGGGTGATCATCTTGAGACATTTTTCTCGCAGCCGAATCGCGATGAGCGCCGAGGGGAGCGTGGAAACGATGATCGTGCCGAGCAATACCAGGACTGGCATGGATTGGGTGACTACCAGCATGCCCAGCCAGAGCAGCAGATTTGAAAGGATCCAAATCGCCAGCGCCAGCGCCACCGCTCCGCTGCGCACGCGGAGTGAAAGATAGATCGTCAATCGCTGCAAAAAGAGCCCCTGCGTCCATACGACAGGCAACCCGAATGCCAGACCGATGGGACTCGCGACGAAAGCCAGGAAGGCAATCATGCTTCCCGCCTCTTTGCCGCCAAACAACGCGGCGGTGAATAATATGACCGCGCCTGAAATCGTGAAGATCATCGCCGGGCGAAGGGTTTCCCAAATCGCGCCGGCCTTGAGCTTGAGCAGCGTCTCTGCGGACGCGTGCGGGAGCATGTAGAGCGCGCCAAGAGTGCGGTCGCGCTGCTCCACGCGAAACATGCGGGCACTTGCGATGACCACCTCCGCCGCCATGGCTACGAGTCCGCAGCCGACCACCCACGCACCCCAGATCGCGAATCGATCCACGGTGCGATTCTTCGCGATGAAATCCATGCCCAGCCAAAGCAGCACGAAGCCGTAAAGGCCCAGCTTCCACGCCGTCGCGGTAGATCCACCGTGGAGAAAATGCACATCCTTCCAGCGGATGAGCGAGGCATCCGGCGCACGTACCGCAGCCCACGGGCGTCTGAGCATCGCCCAGCGACCCGACGCGCCTTCCTGCGAGGCGGCAGTGTCGGTGCAGAATCGATCAAACAGGAACCATGACGCTGCAAAAATGGCCATGCCCACGCTGAGGCTCCACCAGACCTGCGCG
>JAYUWZ010001098.1:0-5549 GCA_043753265.1 Verrucomicrobiaceae bacterium | reverse complement strand
AGCAGCAGATGGACATGGATCTCGGCTATAAAAAGATGGATCAACGCATGACGATGCTGCTGGGCATGTCCGCGGCAGTGGAGGATCTCCCCGATGGCTCCGGGCAGCGGGTCACGCTCGCCTATGATCATGCTGCGATGAGCCAGAGCAGCGGGGGAAAGAAGTTCAGCTTCGACTCGAAGGCACCCGATGCCGCAAACGCTGGCCCCTTGGCCGCGCTGGGAGCAATCGTCGGGCGGGAGTTCCACGTGATATGCGATGGGGAAGGCATGGTAAAGGACGTGGAAAACTACGAGAGAACCATGCAGCGGCTCAGTGCGGGCAATCCCGCCACGGTCGAGATGTATAAAAAGCTCTTCAGCAAGGATACCGTGAAACGGATGATGCAGCAGTCCTCCCTGCGATCCCCCGGCGGCAAGTCGGTGAGAAAAGGGGAGGCATGGCCGTTTTCCAATGAACTCGTGATGCCGGGTATCGGGAAACTAGTGGTGAATGGATCTTATACCTACACCGGAATGGTGGAGGCGGACGGACTCAAGCTGGCGAAGGTGGAGGCGAAGGCGAACATCCAGGTCGAAGTGGGTGGTGGGGTAGAAAACGAGAAGACCGCCAATCTCATCAACCAGATGAAGATGAAGATCGAGGAAGGTACCATGGAGGGCACCTTGCTTTACGACCCGGCCATTGCCTTCACCCGGGACGTGACGCTGAACCAGAACATCGTGCTCACGGCGGAGATTCCCGATGGCACCCGCAAAACCATTCGCCTGCCCATGAAGCAGGAAGTGCGGATAAAGCTGGATGAATTCGTGGCTCCCGCTCCGAAGTAGGGTGGCCCGGGCTTACCGTGACACGTCGCACTTGGTGAGTTTGACCATTTCGTCCCAGCCGGTGCAGTCGCCCAGGATGTCCACCTGCAGGCCGCGGCCAAGGCGGACTTCGCTGCCGTCCTTGGCGATGAGCACGAGGAAGGTGCCTGCGGCGATCTTGTCCTCGCGATAGCGCCACATGGAGAGATTGAAGGCACACTGCACCCATCCCGAGCCGGACTGTGGCGAGAGATAGACCATGAGGGTCTTGGCGTCGTTGGGGTCGAGGCGGTAGCCGCTCATCACACCGCGGGCGACGAGGCGTACGCCTTTGTAGGTCTTGTCGGCGCGGCTGCGGTCGGCGCTGTAGGACTGCACGAGGGCGTCGGCGGTCACGATGCTGCCGGCCTCGGCGCGGGAGATGGGCACGTTCGCGTTTTGCAGGCGCTCGATGGATTGCTTCACGGCGAGCGCGTCGTCGAGGCGGCCATCCACGGTGAGCTGCTTTTTGTAGTCGAGGAGCTTGGGAAGGCTGTCGGAGACCACACTGGCGACGAGGTCGTGCATCTTGCCCACCATCGATTGCTGGAGGTTGCGCAGGCTCTTGGGCTCGTTCACGTAGTTTTTCTCCGACAGGGCCTGCTCGGCGGCGAGGCGGGTGCGCTCAGTACGCACGGCCACCGCACCCTCGAGATCGGCTGCCTTCTGGAACTGGTGCTGGAGTTCCCCGAGAGACATCTCGTATTTGCCAAGAATGTCGCGGCGCACCGTGGCGATGCGGTCCTCCACCTTTTGCGCCTCGGCCTCGCCCACATTGGCTGCGGACGGGGTGGCCACCTGGGCAGTGCAGGCTAGGGTGAGGGCAAAGAGGATGGAGGTGGCGCGAATCATTCGGGATCGCAATAGAGTGCGCCGTGTGCAGCTTGGCAAGGGCGGGACATGTTCCCTTACTGCTTTTTCAGCGAAGCGAGGTATTCCACGAGGTTTACCAGATCGTCCTGCGAGAGCACCGCAGTGATGCCGGTGGGCATGAGCGACGTGGGGAGCTTCTCGCGCTTGGCGATGCTCCCCTTGGTCACCTTTTGGGTGGCGCCGCCGGGCAGCACGAGGGTGATTTCCTCCGCCGTCTCGCTGCGGAGGATGCCGACGGCTGCGCCGCCATCCCGCAGGGTGAACTGCATGGTCTCGAAGCCCATCGACAGGCCGCCATTGGGATTCAGGATCGACTCGTAGATGGCTTCCTTGGGGAGCTTGGTGCCGATCTCGGAGAGGCCGGGACCCACGTCCACACCGGAGTTACCCACCTTGTGGCACATCACGCAGGTGGATTCGGCGCGGTCATAAACCGCCTTGCCCTTGGCCACGTCTCCCTTGAGCTTCACGAGTTCCGAGACGGGCGCGAGGGGCTTGCCGCCTTGCGCGCCGGGCATCGGGAAGTTGGCCGCGATGTCCTGCTCGAGCTTCGCATACTGTACGGCGCGGAGCGCTCCGGCGGCGGTGAGCTTGAGATCCCCGGGGAATTTCCCTTCCTTGGCGGACTTCACGAGCGCCTCGGCACCGGTCTGCGTGCGGGCGAGGGCCTGCACCGCGGCTTTGCGCAGTTCGAGCTTCTGCTGTGGGTCGGTGAGAAGCGTCACCAGCCTCCCAGCGGCGCGGCTGCTGCCGCTATTGCCGAGGAGATCGACGACGCCGTTGCCCTTATCCCCGGCGAGCGCATCGCCGATGATCTTGTCGGCAGCCGGATCCGCGAGCACGAGCTTGATGGCATCTGCCGCGGCGGGTTCG
This sequence comes from Verrucomicrobiaceae bacterium, assembly GCA_043753265.1. GTDB lineage: Bacteria > Verrucomicrobiota > Verrucomicrobiia > Chthoniobacterales > Chthoniobacteraceae > SXWH01. The sequence continues at coordinate 2,955 of JAYUWZ010001098.1, read as the reverse complement.
CCGCCAAGCTTGAGGGCGGTGGCGATAAGGGCGTCGCCCTGGCCTGTCATTCCGAAGTCGCGGACGAGTTCCACGAATTGCGCGGTGCCTTTCGCTTTGTCGAGAGCGCCGCTGAGCGCCTTGGCCACTGCCGGATTCTTGCTGCCCTTCAAACGAGATAGAGCGAGACGCGCAATGTCGTCGGCAGCTTTGCCGCTTGTGGCGAGCTCGACCAGCGCGGTGCTGCGAGCGTCGCTATCGGGCAGGAAATCAAAGGCACGCACGTAGCGCAGCTTCTCGTCGGCGGGAATTGCGCTGTCCTCAATCAGCTTTGCCAGATAGCCGGCAGCCTTTGAGGAGCGCATGCGCCAGACGATGTCGCGACCGGCGGGCGTGTTCCACTTGTCGCCCACGGCGGCGAGCCATGCGTCGAAGCACGCATCCTCATTTCCCCCAGCGCCGATGCCCAGCGCCTCGAGGTACCAGCGATCCTTGCCGTCGTGCTGCTGTGCCAGAGCGGTCCAGAGCTTGGCGACGTCCGTGGCGCCGCGCAGCGCGATGGCGATTTGCCTGCGCACGCCGGGCGTGTCTTTCATCAGCTTGCCCATGAGTGCCTGGTCGTTCTCCAAGGGCGTCGTGTCGAGGCCGCGCGTCTTTTCCAGGATGGCGCAGAGGCGTATGGCCCAGATGCGTACATCCTCGCTGGCATCATTGAGACCGGCGGAGAGATACTTCACCTCGCTGCCCTTGATTTGAGAGAGGAGCCCCAGCGCACGCCCACGAATGCGCTCATCGGTGTTCTTCCAGAGCGCAGCCAGCGCGGGCTCGGCCTTGGCACCGAGTGCATGCAGCGTCTTCCATGCAACATATTGCGTGGCGCGATTGGGCGAGGTCAGAGCCTTTGCAGCGCCTTCCGCCGTGGAGAAATCCGGGGTGGGAGCCTTTGCCAGATCGGGCAGGGCGACGCGGTATACGCGACCCATGATTTTGCCGGACTCGTGGTCGCCCATTGCGTGGCCGCCCACGCCGGAGTCGTACCAATCGGCGATGAAGAGGGAGCCATCCGGTGCGACCGTGAGGTCTGCCACGCGATACCATGAATCGCTGCTGGTGAGCACATCCACCATCGTGGCCTTGTAGCCCGCGCCATCCTTTTCCACGGGGTAAGCGCGAGTGGTGCGTGGACCGGCGTCGCAGTGGATGACCTGGTTTTCGAAGCCTGCGCCGAGGCCTTTCGATTCAAACACCGTGATGCCGGTGGGCGAGCCCGCGCCGGTGATCAAGAGATTCGGCACCACGCCAGGATCGTTCTGGTACCAATGGCGCTTGGGCACCTCTCCCTCCATGTTCGTCCGCTTGGTGCTCCAGCCGGCACCGGTCTTTTCATCGGTGTAGCCGAAATTGCCGAACTCCATCACGTAGTTGATTCGCACGCCTTTGTTGCCGTCGTCGTCGTTGTCGCTCTGCCAGAGCGCGCCGAAGGAATCGACAGACACCTCGTAGTTGTTGCGGAAGTTGTGGCCCAGTGTTTCCACGTTGGTGGCCTTGCCTGCGGCGAGATCGATGTCGCAGCGGAACACCATGCCCTTGCGGTAAGGCGTGCCCTTGTTGGTGATTTCGTTGCCCGCGAGATCCTTCACCACCGAGCCATCCGGCCATTGCAGGCTGGTCGCGGCGTCGCCGAAGTTGAAATAGAATTTACCATCCGGGCCAAACTGGAAGGCGTGGATCTGGTGGTCGTAGTCCCACGTGCCGGTGGTCTTGAAGAGAATCTTCTGGTCGTCGCACTTGTCGTCGCCATCCGTATCCGTGAGCAGCCACACATTGGGCGCGGCGCTCACAATCACCTGTGTCCCCTTCCCTGTCGGCGAGGGCAGCACGCAGATGCCGAGCGGGTTCGTGAGTTCCAGCGTCTGAAAAAAGACAGTCTCCTTGTCCGCCTCGCCGTCGCCATCGGTATCCGCAAGAATCACCACGCGGTCGCCCTCGGGGCGCAGCTTGGGGTTATTGTATTTGCGGTAGTTGATGCACTCCACGGCCCATACGCGACCCTTGTGATCGATGTCGATATTGGTCGGGTTTTGAATCATCGGTTCCGCGGCAAAGAGGCTGGCCTTGAGACCGGGCGCGGCGGTGAAGGTCGCCATGTTCTTCCGCGCGCTCTGGAGACCGTAGCGATCCGCATTGCTGGCTGCAAAGCCGCTGGAGGGCTTGGCCGCATCGGTGCCGGGGTTTGCCGTGAACACCTGGAAAATGACCGTGGAGCCGGTGCCCTGATCGGTCCCGCCTTTGTCGATGCCACCCTTGGCCTCAAACGCCACCACATCGGCGGGAAGATCGAACCCGATGATGGAAGGCGCATGTGAGCCAAAGCCAAACGCCACCGGTTTGCCGGCGACCACCAAGCCATCGCCATTGGCATTTTTGTTCACACCCAGCTTGCCCCAGCCGACAGCGGAGGCCTTGGGCTTGATGTCGGTGAGCTTCACCTTCGTGCCATCGGCCTTAATGAGCGTGGGCTCCATCCAGTCCGCCCAATCGGCCGCGAAACCATCGCCGCCATCGGTGGCCACGAGAAAAAGTTCCTTGGCGCCCTTGAGGTCAGCTTTGATCTCGACGGGGGTTTTGTTGACGATCTGCGATTGGAAAACGGGCTTCGGCGCTGCGAGGAGCGGCAGATTCAGAGCGGCGGCGATGCTGGTGAGGAGGACGGTTCTATTCATTGGTTTGGAGAAAATCCGGTTGGAGGTGGGAGCTTTGAGAAAGATGACAAAAGAATGTGGGGGGTAAAGCTTTACCGCGAAGAACGCGAAGGGCGCGAAGCAATACAGGAAGGCAGAAAAGTGGGGACTCAGAGTGAAAGGTTGCTTTGATCCGTTCTTGGTGCCCCGGTTTTCGTTTTTTGGCTTCGCGTCCTTCGCGTCCTTCGCGTCCTTCGCGTCCTTCGCGTCCTTCGCGTCCTTCGCGTCCTTCGCG
>JAYUWZ010001097.1:0-11507 GCA_043753265.1 Verrucomicrobiaceae bacterium | reverse complement strand
TGCCGTGCGCGAGGAACTGCGCGGGCTGCTGCGCAAGATCCGGCGCGTGCCGCCGGGCAAGCCGGACGACTTTGCAATCAACCAGCAGGAGGAGCTGGTGGCGCAGTTTGGGAAGGTGTCGGCCATCATTGCCACCGCGGGATTTTTCATCACCGGCCTTTCGCTGTTCGTGGGAGGCATCGGCATCATGAACATCATGTTTGTCTCGGTGGCGGAGCGCACCCAGGAGATTGGCGTGCGCAAGGCCATCGGCGCGCGGCGGCGCACCATCCTGCTGCAATTTCTCATCGAGGCGGCGACCATCTGCCTGCTCGGCGGGCTCATCGCGCTGGGCATCGCACGGGGCGTGGTGGAGGTCGCGAAGGGCTACCTGCCGAAGATCACATTGTCCTACTCCGTGGCGCTGCTGGCACTTTCGGTGGCCATCGCCACCGGACTGGTCTCCGGCTTTCTCCCCGCCTGGCGAGCGGCGCGCATGCGGCCGGTGGACGCACTCAGAAAGGATTGAATGAGACGCTTCCTCGCCGAGTTCCGTGAGAGTGTGCGCATGGCGCTGAGCGCGCTGGCCGCGCACAAGCTGCGCTCGGGCCTCACGCTGCTCGGCGTGCTCGTGGGGGTGTTCTCGATCATCCTCGTGATGACCGCCGTGCGGGCGATGCAGAACAACATCGAGAAAGAGATCGGATCGCTCGGCAGCAGGACGTTTTTGATCCGGCGCTTTCCCACTGCGTACTTCGGCGGGCCGGAGGGGTTCATGAAGTTTTTCCGCCGCAAGGAAATCACCCTCGCGCAGGCCATGCGATTCAAGAAGGCCGCGACCTTTGCTCCGCATGTCGGACTGCATATCAGTTTCGGGAACGAGGAGATGACCTCGCGCTATTCCATCACCCCGCCGGATGTGCCGCTGGAGGGCGCGACACCGGGGGTATTCCCCGCGAACAACTGGATCATCGTGGAAGGCCGCCCGCTGGTGGATGCCGATGTCGAAGCCGCGCGCGATGTGTGTGTGCTGAGCAACGATGTCGCAAAGGTGATGTTCCCGCTGGGCTCGCCAGTCGGGCAGCGGGTCAAGATTGAGTCGATCAGCTACACGGTGATCGGTGTGCTGGAACGCGTGGGCGCCGAGGGAGCGAAGGCGCTCGCGGTCATTCCCATCACCACCGGGCTCAATCGCTTTGGGCGCAGGCGCGACGTGGCAATCCTCGTGCAGGCGGCGGATGCCGGGTCGTTTGCGGATTCCATGGAGCACGCGCGGGGCGTGCTGCGGGCCATCCGCAAAGTCGCGCCAGGGCAGGAGGACGACTTCGAAGTGCTCACGAGTGACTCTCTCATCCAGCAGTTCAACAACGTGACCTTTGCGGTGCGCATGGGGCTCGGCGTGGTGAGCTCCATCGCGCTGCTCGCGGCGGGTGTGGGCATCATGAACATCATGCTCGTCTCCGTCACCGAGCGCACGCGGGAGATTGGCGTTCGCCGGGCGATTGGGGCTACCAAGCGGAGCATCATGAGCCAGTTCATCGTGGAGGCCATCGTGTTGTGCCAGATCGGCGGGGTGCTGGGGATCGCATTTGGGATGGCGGGTGCCAATGCCCTTGCTGTGTACTTGCTCAAAGTCCCGCCGGCATTCCCGGTGGACTGGGCGATCATCGGCCTGGTGATTTGCTCGGTGGTCGGTGTGGTCTTCGGGAGCTACCCGGCTTACAAGGCGGCGAATTTGGATCCGATTGAGTCTTTGCGGTACGAGTGAGCGGGGTGTGTTGCCGAATCAAGGGTGACGACCGCTTCGGTTCGCTCGCGGGTCGCTACTATGAACCATCATTCGCAAAGCGAAGGCGGTGTCGCGCTTAGGCTTGCCACACGCAGTCCAAGGCTTCGCCCGCCAATTCCGCGCGCAGAGACACTCTGGATGCGCGTGCCGCCTAGCAGATGCTCAGCACTTTCTCCACCACGTCGAGGGGGCGGGGGAGCTGGCGTTTTTCGAGTGGGGGTGAGTAGACGGCGGGGGCGTCGAGCGGGGTGACGCGGAGGACCGGGGCGTCGAGGTCGTCGAATGCTTTTTCCATGATCATCGAGGCGATTTGCGCGCCGATGCCGCAGAAGGGCTTTGTCTCCTCCACATACACCGCGCGGTGTGTTTTGCGCACGCTGGCGAGGATGGCTTCCTCGTCGAGCGGGCGGATGCTGCGCAGGTCGATGACCTCGGCGTTGATGTTGTGCTCGGCGGCGAGGATCTCCGCGGCCTTGAGCGCGGTGAGCGCGGCGCGACCGTGGGCGATGAGCGAGATATCGGTGCCCTCGCGCTTCACGTCGGCCTTGCCGAGCGGGATGAGGTATTCCTCCTCGGGCACTTCACCCTTCTCACCGTAAAGCAGCGTGTTCTCGAGGAACATCACGGGGTCGTTGTCACGGATGGCGGTCTTCATCAGGCCCTTCGCATCGTAAGCGGTGGCCGGGCAGACGACTTTGAGACCGGGCACGTTGGCCATGAAGTTCTCGTGGTTGTGCGAGTGCGTCGCGCCGACGTTGGTGCCGCCGTTGGCGGGGCCGCGCACGACGATGGGGCAGTTGATGAGGCCGCCGCTCATGTAGCGCACCTGTGCGGCGTTGTTGATAATCTGGTCCCATGTCACCGTGGCGAAGCTCCAGAACATGAGCTCCATCACCGGGCGGATACCGAGCATGGATGCACCGATGCCCATGCCCACGAAAGCGGCCTCGGAGATGGGCGTGTCAACGATGCGCTTGCTACCCCACTTTTTCCAGAGGCCTTTGGTGACTTTGTAGGCGCCATCGTACTCGGCGACTTCCTCGCCCATGAGAACCACATTCGGGTCGCGAGCGAGCTCTTCATCGAAGGCTTGGTTCAGTGCGTCGCGATATTCAATAAGTGCCATAAGAGTGTAACGGGTAAATGGGTGTTGGGTGTGGGGCTCAGTGCATGCAGCCCATGTAAATGCGGGTTTTCTTTACGTAAGTATCCGGAGCCACGGCTTTGAAGCGTTGCTCCTGCGCGAGGCCATCCGCCTTGGTTTCGACGATGCCTCCGATGACGATGTAGAATCCTTTCGCGAAGCCCTCGTAGCCGTCGGAGCGCTCCACAGAGATGAACTCTTCGAGTTGCTTCTCGCCATCCCGCCCCGAGTTGTAGCGGCGCGCCAGATATTCACCGGCGTAAAGTTCGTCATCCAGGCTTTCCGGGAGACGCAGCCCTTTTTTGTCGAAGATGTTTCCATTCATGGAGAACGGAACCTTGCTGGCTTTTGCGAATTTTTGGGCGTTCGCCCTGGCCTCCTTGAAATCTTTGTAGACACCGAGGATCACCACCCAGCGCGGAGGCATTTGCTCGTCCACAGTTGGAGGTGCGTCTTCTTTTTTCACCGCCTTTTTTGGCGCGGCAAACCCATGGCCCAGAGCCAGGGCGCTGAAAATAAGAATGGCCAGAAATCTCCTCATTTTGGCAGGTCGGTCGGTGCAGTTGGCTCGGGAGCCGGGACGGGCGCCGATTTACCGGTGGGTAGTTTCAGCAGATGCGCGAGCAGCAGCAGGAGTCCAACTGTAGTGAAAAGAATGGGAGGCTCGAGGTCGGTGGTGATCACCTTTCCCTGACGCAGCACGGAGAGCACCGAGCACACGATGAGGGTGATACCCACGATGAAATTGAAGCGGTCGAGGCCACCCAAGGTAAGCAAGAGCAGGCCTGAGACGCCGAGGGCCGTGACCCAAAACCAGTCGATGCCCGAGATCACCTGCAGCTCGTTCAAAAGCCAGGCGAGGCCCAACGCAATGATGAGCAGCGAAATGGCGATGGCTGTTTTCCGGCCTTGCATCGGTTTCGCGGTAAGGGTGGCGGTTGCCGCCATTTAGTCGTTAAAGAAATGCTTCCCCGTCCGGCCTGCCTCGGTCTGGCGGTCCACCTCGTAGTAGACGTCCTCGGTGATGCTGGATTCCGGAGGATAGGGGCTCTCGTCGGCAAACTGGGCGCTGGCCTCGGCCTCGGCCTTGGCGGAATCGGTAATCTGCTCGAATGCTTCCTCGGTCAGGATTCCCTCGGCGATGAGGCGATCCCGGAACACGTTGATGGGGTCGTGGTTGAGCTTGTAGTTCTCGATCTCTTCCTTTTCGCGATACCCGCCGACGTGCTTGGCGTCGGCGACGCTGTGGCCGTAGTAGCGGTAGGTGGCGATTTCCAGGAGGGTCGGCTTGCTCTCGTTCTTCGCGCGCTCCAGGGCCGCGTTCACGCTGGCACGGACTTCGTAAATATCGGTGCCGTTGCAGGTGCCCCAATCCATATCGAAGCCCTCGGCACGCTGGGCGAGGCTCGGGCCGGCGGACGAGCGAGCTTGGCTGGTGCCCATGGAGTAGCCGTTGTTTTCAATAATATAAACGACGGGAATTTCGAAGAGGGAGGCCATGTTGAGGCTCTCGTAAAAGCATCCCTGATTCACCGCGCCGTCACCCATGAAGCACATGGCGGCACCCTTGACGCCCTTGTACTTGAGCGCATAGGCGAGGCCGAGGCCCAGCGGGGTCTGGCCGCCGACGATGCCGTGGCCACCCCAGTAGTTTTTGTCCGGGGCGAAAAAGTGCATCGAGCCGCCCTTGCCCTTGGAGCAGCCAGTGGCTTTTCCAAACAATTCGGCCATGCACTCGTTCATGGTCATTCCGACTGCGAGAGCATGGCCGTGGTCGCGGTAGGCGGTGATCATGTGATCATCGTCGCCCATGAGCGAAGCGCAACCTACAGCGACGGACTCCTGTCCGTTGTAAAGGTGGAGGAAGCCGCCCATCTTGCTGCTGTTGTACTGCCGGAGGGACTCTGTCTCAAAACGGCGGATGCGCACCATGTCGGTAAGCAGCTTCACCTTGTCCGCAGGGGACATGCTTGCGTTGATGGGGGCCTTCGCGAAGTCGGTGGTCTTATCGACCGTTTTGACGGCATCCTTGGATTTAGCGGCAGTGGCCATACGTGTTTAAAAGCGAACGGGTTCTTGTGACGGGATTCTGTGCTGAGCAATACCCGCACCCGACGGGCAAGCGGTTTATTGCGGACTGAATGTTATGGATATGCAAAAATCGCGCAACCTTCGATTCATCCCAAGCGAAAATTTGCACAGAGGCAGGATGGGGTGACGGGAAATGGCGCTGCTTCTTGTGCAGGGTGGGCAAATAGCGACTGGGGGCGGGTGCTTTTAACCGCGAAGTGCCCAAGGCGACAGAGCCGCAACCAAAGGAAACATTGCGCTGCAAAACGCCCAACGCCCAACGCTCAACATCCCAATGGTAACTCTTGGCGAAGGCGACAGAGTCGCTGGACGCCCAATGAAAGGCGCAGGTCGGAGGTGGGTTTTGAGGGGAACGCCAAAAACCCAGAAATCTGCGCGTCTTGCGTTGATTTTCAAACATAGCAAAAGCGAAGAACGCGAAGCCATACAGAGGAAGTGTGGGTTGAGGGCTGGGGTCGGTGGGATGCGTTTCTTGGTCGAGGCGCAGGAAGGGGTGGATTGCTTGGGTGCGCTTGGTAGCGTGGGCCTCATTCATGTCTGAAAATCGGCCTATATTGGTGACTTTTGCGCGACCGGAGGAGAGTCGGGCGTTTCGGCGTCGGCTGCTGCCTTCGGCGCGGCCCGTGCATGGGGTATTTGGTGGGAGGGTGGGGGATGTGGAGGTAATAGGGGGGCATACGGGAATCGGCCCCGATGCGGCCCGGGAGGCAGCGGAGCACTTTTTGAAGGCGTGGAATCCCTGGATGGTGGTGTGCGCAGGGTTTGGCGGGGCACTCGATCCTGCTCTGGGAGCGGGAGATGTGGTGCGGGAGGAGCGTTGCCCTGAAGCACCGACGCGGGCTCGGATTGTTTCGCGTGCGCTGCCTGTGGAGAGTGTGGAGGGAAAGGCGGCGCTTTTCCGCGAGAGCGCCGCGAGGGTGGTGGACATGGAGACGGAAACCCTTGCGGCAGTTTGTGATGCGGCGGGTGTTTCCATGGTGGCGGTCCGCGCGGTGAGCGATACGGCGTTGGAGCCGCTGCCGGTTCCTTTTGGGGTGTGGTTTGACACGAAGCGGCAGCGGGCGCGGCCCCTGGCTTTGCTGGCGTGGCTGGCACGGCACCCTGGGCGGATTGCGCCATTCGCGCGTTTTGTGAGGCGGCTTCCCTCTGTGGCCGGGGCGCTGGCGCTGGCGGTGGAGAGTGTGATCGTGGGGACTGCGGACCACTGAGGGGGCAAAGGAGTCAGGAGTCGGGGGACAGGAGTCAGGGCACTGCGGGCGATTATCGGCGATAACGGCGATGAGGGTGGAGGAGTCAGGGGGCAGGAGTCGGGAGTCAGGGGGATTATCGGCGATAAGGGCGATCGCCGATAATGATTGGGTGTAAATGGCTGGGGATGAGGGTGCGTTTGGCGAGAATCGGAATATCGGCGATGGATGCGATGAGCGTGACGGACGCTGTGGGTCGCGTGAGAGTGGGGATTATCGGCGATAACGGCGATGGGTGCGACGGGGCGGCTGGGGAGGAGTTTGGGTGGTTGCTTTGGTGCGCTAGCCGTTCCTTTTGTACTCTCCCGCGTGTCCTTCCTCATGCGGTGATATCATACAGGAAAAGTGGAGGATGTCACGCAGAGGCGCACAGCCGCCAAGGTTTACGCTCCGGGGCCCATTGGTTTTGGAAATGCATTGCTTCACGGTTTCACGCATTGGCGTGAGTTCCCCTCACCCATTTCCGAGTTCAGGATTATGGGCTTCGTTGCTCTTCGTCGCCCACTCCGCACAGGACGAAACCTGTTGCGAGCAATATTCCGTAGAGGATGGCTGCCTGCATACCGTATTCCCAGTGGTATACCAGCCAAGTGGATGCGCCGAAGTAATGGCCGAGAGTGAGGGAAAACAGCGTGATGAGGGCGAGGCGTTTTGGCAGGATGCTTACGACCGCAAATAGTGCGGCGACGTAGAGGAACGACCAAAGGAGGAAGGAAAAATAGCCCTGGGTGACAAAGAGCCGCATGAACTCGTTGTGCTCGTTTGCGGTCGAAGGGCTCTGCCAGTAGCTCGCGGGTTGTCCGAGGAGGGTATTGACGGTGTCCGAAAGGATCACGCAAACCATCATCCAGCGAAGGCGTTTCACCAGGCGGTTTGTGGTCCATCGGAGGAATTTCACGGGGAGAGTTTGTGACGGGAATGCGGGGAGAAGCGAGATAACGCAGTCTCACTTTTTTCCGCGTCGGTCAGATGATTTTAGAGTCGAAGCGGGAGAAAAGTGCGGCACCTATGCGACTGAAGGACCCCGTGAAGCTTCATGGTTGCTTGAATAGTACGCCACCAAATTGCGTGGATACCGTAGACCAGCGTGAAACTCCACGGGATCCTTCAGTCGCTTAAAGCTCCATCAGGATGACATCCGATAGAGAGGCTAAACAGAATACACGCGGCAAAATGCAAAGCTTCGCTTCTGGCGTATGAATGTGCGACCTAGCCCGGCGGGAGGACTGGTGTTTCGGGGAGGAGGATGTGGACGATGGAGACGGATTTGTCGGTGAAGGTGACCTGGAGGATGACTTCGCGCTGATCGTTGTAGGCGCGGGTGCTGCCTGCGGAGCCGGAGGCGGCCTTGAGGACGCTGAAGGCTTTTACCGTTTTGCCGAGGAGGGGCTGGTTTTCGCGGATGAGTTCGCGGACGGCGCCGTGGTAGTTGGTGAAGTAGAGGGCGAAGTCGTCGATGCTGGTGATGCCACCGGGGCCGGGGGCGGCACCGACGCCTTTTACGAGGAAGGCGGTGAAGAGGGGGCCTGTCTCGCCACCGGGCAGGGCGACGGAGGCAAAGGACTTCCACTGGGCCAGCGGAGGTGCGCCGGGAGGCTGCGCGCCCTGTGAGGCGATGAGGGCAAGGCTGCCGAGGTCGGGCTTGAACCAGATGCCGGTGAGCGCCCTGGCTGTGGGGGTGGGCTTTGCGGTGCCGAGGAAGGCGATGTCGCTGCACGTGGGGGAAATCAAGGGGTCCTTGAATGCGGTGAAGACTCCCGTACCGAAGCCGGGGGCCGTTTCGCCCGAGCGGGCGACGGGTTCCCAAAACTCACCCGCAGAGAGGCTTTTGAAGACGCCCTTTGCATTGGCCGACGGAACGCCGGTGGGGCCGGTCTTGAGCTGGCCGAGCATGGCGATGTTGTTCCCGGTTTCATCCATGGAAGGCATGCCGAGCTTTGCCCAAGTGGCGGCGGGAACATCCAGGCTGCCGAGCGAGCTGCCGGAGAGGAGGGCCACCGTGCTGCTGTCCTGGCTGAAGCGGACGAGTCCCTGAACATTGGTGGCCGAGGTGGCGAGGGCGAGGAGGGTTTCCCCATTCACATTGCCACGGCCGAAGCCGGGCGAGCCACCGAGGGCCTTGAGAAGGACGAATGACTTGACGTTATCGGAGACGAAAAAGCCGGGGTCGCCCTCGCGGATGGCCTTCTTTAGCACGCTGCGCTCCGCCGGCAGCCACCATGCACCCATATCGGACGCGGTGGTTGCGGCAGGGGTGCCGGTCCCGGGATTGAGCGTGCCTGTGAAAACGATGCCGGAATCGCTGCCGGGAGCCACCAACGCCGAGGCGACAATGGAGGGACCGGCCTGAATGGAAACGCTGCTAAAGGCCTTGAAGGTTGCATCGCCGGAATCCGGCGCAGCGTCGCCCTCGCGGGCGAGCACTTCCAGGGAGCCATCACGGCCATTCGTCACCACCACGGTGTCGGCGAGCGGCGGAATGATGGTCGCAGTGGTGGCACCCTTGATGCCGGCAATGAACGCGACTCGGCCATTGCTGGCGATGACGGGGTCCTTGAAGCTTTTGAACACTGCATCTGAAATGCCGGGAACCGGGTCACCGACTTTCACGAGCAGCGCATTGTTTACAAAGATGCCCGCGCCGGACTGGGCGGGGGTTTTCGGCACCTTGATGGCAGGAGCCTTCCATTTGCCGAGGAAAGCCACGTGGCCCTCATCGCTCACAGCGGGAGTGCCAAAGCCGTTCCATACGGAGTTGACCTGGATGCGGGTATCCACTCCGGCACCGGGGACTGCGCCGCCCTTGGTGTGGAGTTCCGTAAAGATGGGATCGGTGGGGGCGGGCGGGGGAACGAAGCCGCGGATGGCGATGACCTGGCTGCCGCTGCCGAACGTGGAGAAAAGGAAATCGCCGGTGACGGGATCGATAGTGGCACCCTCTGCGCCGCTGAGGCCGGTGATGAAGTCGCGCACGGTCTCGGGGATGGGGTCGCCATTGAGATCCACATCGTAAGCGACGACTTTGTTTGCGCCGTATCCTGCGATGAGCACGCTGGGGTTGGGAAAGAGGGCGTTTGCGGAGGAAATGTACACAGCGCCCTCGGGTCCGCCAGCAGAGCCGATATCGATCTCGTTCGTGGGATTGGAGAAGTTGAAGGTGCCGGGAATTTCGGTATGGGGAGCGAGATCCAGTGTATACCAGCGGTTGGCGGTGTAAGAGAGAATCTTGGCCTGCCCCGCGCCTGGAAAGCCCGGGGGCACAAACACGATGGAGCCTACCGAGGATGCCGTGAGGCCATTGAGCGGGAATAGGTAATCGGGCGTGCTGGAACCGGGGAGGATCTGGCCGATTTCGTTGCTGGAATAGGAGGTATAAAAGAGTGTGCCGCCGGGGCCGTATGTGAGGCCGCCATCGATGCCGCCAAAGCTCGTGCCTGCCGCAGTGGAGACGAGAGTGGCTGGGCCGGTGAAGCCGGTGATGTGGCCACCCGGGCCACGGGTGGCCGTAACCTCGTAAATGGCTGCGGTGGAATTATTTGCGCCGCCGCCGATGAGCAGGGTATTTGGGTCGCCTGCCTTGAAGGTGAGGCCGCCGTAATTGGCGGGGACATCGGCCGCCTGCCCGAGGTTTACGAGCGTGTAGGTGCCCGCGTACTGAGGGGCCACTACTTGAGCATGAGCCTGCGGAGTGAATGTGGCGGTGGCGAGGACGGCGCAACACGCGGAGAAGAGTGCTTTCAGCCTGGAGGCTGCGACGGAGGGACGCGATGGGGTGAGGTGGGCAGTTTTCATCGGGTTGGGTTTTGTGGGATTTGGAGACTCAATCCAAATGGCGACCAAGGGGATGGCGTGAATGCCGTGCCGCAATCTCGATTTACCTGGCGATGCATAACGCCTATTTTAGGGTGGTGTCGAGGCTATTTGGTGGGTGGCGATTTATTCACCGGCGAGCCCCTGCCGCGAACGGCTAATGGCAGGTGAGATGGTTGTAACTCTGAGCGATAGTATTCGTTCCTCGCTGCTAATGAACACTTGTGGAAGGCGATGGAACCAACGTTAAGTGAAATGGAGTTATTTTGCGAATCTGGATGATTATCCCACCCCAGCACACACCGCGACGAAGTGAGGTCCCTCCACTCGTTCCTCGGTCGGGATGACGCGTTTTTTTAAAAGGCGCTTCGCGCCACCGCGAGCTTGAAAGCGCGATGGGCGATCGAAAGTCCCGGCTCATCTTCGCACAGAAATCACGCCCCTTGTTATGGTTCTGAGGATGACATCTGATAGAGAGGTTAAGTAGACAAAACGCCTCCCGAGTTTTTACGTTTTCGTTATACCGGGCGTGATGCGCCCGGCTAGTATCTAAAGGCCTTCGGGGCTTGCACGCACCGAACTCGCACTCATTTCGTGAGTATCTCTAACTAAGCCAGTCTTGGTATATTTGTATTGTGCCTATTGTTACATATATTTCACTCTTTATTCTCTTTATTCTTGATTTGACAACGGGTGGTAGTATTGGTTCCACCCTATGCTGAATCCCTCCACTTCAGAAGGCATGGTTATTACCACCTGGCGGCTATGATTATTTCGATTTGCCGGATGGAGTCGCCCGAGAGTCTCAGCCGACTCTCGCAGGACGGGGGTGAAGGGTGGATGCAATTTGGCAACCGGTTTGTATTTTACGGGCAGGGCACCCAGCAGGAGGGTATGCGCGGGACACTGGAGAGAACCGCTTCGCTGGAGGACGAACTCGCGGCGGAAGCTCAATCCGATTCCCTTTATCTGGTGGCCCAGGAGGGGAGGCTCTTTCAAAGGGAGAATCCGGATGTTCCCATCATCCTTGATCAAGGCCGGTATCTATTGGTCCAGCTCTCGCCGGAACGGGCTTCAAAGATGAAGTCAAGGCGGCCCTCCTACGACATTCGCCGGGCCGCGTCAGGCCTGGTCGTTTTCGCGGAGGCGAAGGCCCCCCAAGTGGAACCTCCTCCCGCCTGGCTGGCGGAGATCGTGGCTACCGTAAACCGCGCGGCGGTAAAATCGGATGTCAAAAAGCTGGCACACTTTCCGACCCGGCATTCCGAGAGCGCCCATTACCGCGAGGCCGCCGACTGGGCGGAATCCCGCCTCGCCGAATCGGGTTACACCACGCGACAGGAAGCGGTGGAGCTCCCCGGCGGAACCAGCCGGAACGTGGTGGCCGAAAAGGCCGGGAGGGGCGTGGGGCAGAGGAAGTTAGTCTATGTGACGGCTCATCTGGATT
>JAYUWZ010001096.1:0-2553 GCA_043753265.1 Verrucomicrobiaceae bacterium | reverse complement strand
CCTCTGTCGCGGTGGGGGAATTAAACGAGTACTCGCTGCTATACGAGGCACCGGCGCGAAGGCCGATGGTGGCAGAGTTGCCATACTGGCGCGTAGGGCTGGCACCGAGCATGTTGCGGTAGTAGATGTCGATTCTGTTCGAGCCTTCGTAGAGCACCACGTTGAAAGTGCCTACTTCGAAGGATTCTCCGAACGAATACGAGTTTGTCCACTGGGCAATGAATGCACGGCTGCCTACTTCACCTGTGGTGTAGTAGAGGATGCGGGTGAGGTTTTCATTGCCGCCGGTACCCAGGAAGAGGTCATCCCACAGGGCGTAAACGCCGACACTCTGTCCTGGAAGATTCCCGTTCGTGAAGCCGCCGTGTTGGCCGGCAAAGAACAGGACTCCGTTGATGGAGATGCTGGCCTCGGTGTAATCCACTCCACCATACTTGAAGGTGAATCCGATGGGTACCATCGGGGAAGTGGCGTCGTCTGCATTGCCGTAGGCACCGTTGCCCACTGAAAGCAGGTTGGACGTGATGAACTGGGTTTCAACCGCCGAGACTTGGCTCGGCGACAATATTCCCAGCAATGCGAGGAGCGCTGCCAGGATGCGGGGTATGAGTAGGGATCCGGGCGTAGTACGCCCGGCACGGTGGGTAATGGGTATCATTGGGTTTGTGTTGGGAGATCGTTTCTTTTGGGGAAAAACGACCGCCTCAGGCGGTGCTAACAGCCCTGTTAGGTAGCCACAACCCAAATGTGATATTTATGCAAAAAACCATAATCCCCAGCATCTTGCATTAGATACCATGATGGAATTTGCCTAGCCACCGATACCCATTAATGAGTTTTCTACCAGCCGTGACGAGCGCAAACCTAGCTCACACCTAGCGATTCAGGAGCCTGCGAGCCTCCTCAGGCGGCGAGGTCGTCGCTATTGCGGGGAGATTCCTTCTGGCTCCCGGCCAGTGGAGCATCGGAAACGCCCGAGGGCCGCACCTTGGTATCACTGTGCGCGTGCGCGGTTCCCTCACGGTATCCGCTCAGCAATAATTCACTCAGCCGGTTGCGCAGGCTCTCGGGGGTGAATTCACGCTCGATGCGCCCACGGTGGCAGAGCGAGACCACTCCTGTCTCCTCGCTTACCACAAGCACGATGGCATCGCTTTCCTCGGTGAGCCCTATGGCAGCACGGTGGCGGAGGCCGAGGTTGCGGTCGAGATCCAGGCGTTGGGTGACAGGGAAAATACACGCCGCGCTGGCGATGCGGTCATTGCGCACGATGAGCCCTCCATCATGCAGAGGGGTCTTGGGATGGAAGATGGTGACGACGAGTTCGGGCGTAAACTTGCAGTCGATCTCCACGCCACTCTCGATGTGCGATTGGATATCCGAGCCGCGCTCCACGGCGATCAGGGCGCCGAGGTGCTTGTTGGAAAGGTCGAAGACAGTCTCCGCGAGCACCTCCACAATCTCCCTGCTGCGCTGAGGCCCCTCAAAAAGGCGGTGGCTGCCGAGCTGGGCGAGCAGGCGGCGGAGTTCCGGCTGGAAAATGACCACCAGCGCCATGACGATGATCGCCGAGAAGTAGCGGAGCAGCCAGGAAATCACCCCCAGGCCGAACAACTGCGAGAGCAGCGCGAGGGCGAGCACCAGCACTGCAAAGCCGCCCATCACACGCAGGCCGCGCGTGCCCTTTACCCCGAGGTAGCCATAATAGATGGCCACCGAGAGGATGATGATTTCGATGCCGTCTTTCCAATGCCTGGAAGCCAGCTCCTGAAAATACTGAAGATCGAGCGCCCCAATCATTGCGCAAGAATCGCTTCGGTCATCCGAAGCGCCTCCAGGTTGGGTTTCACCTCGTGCACGCGAAAGACCCGCGCACCGCGTTCACGGCAGGCGCTGGTGAGGGCCACGGTGGGCCAGGAGCGATCCTCCACCTCAGTCGAGCCCAGCACCTTGCCTAGGAAGCTTTTGCGGGAGACGCCGATCACGAGAGGGCGGTCGCCAGCGCTGTTTGAAGGGACGCGCAATTCCGGCAGGTGGCGGAGCAACGCTAGGTTGTGCTCGACCGTCTTGCCGAATCCGATTCCTGGATCGAGGGCGACGTTCGCTGCAGGCACTCCGTAGTCTAGGCAGCGTTCCAGGGCCGCGCAAAGAAAATCCCGCACCTCCGCCACCACGTCGTCGTAGTGCGGCTGGGATTGCATGGTTCGCGGTTCGCCTTGCATGTGCATAACGACCAACCCTGCACCGGTGCCTTTGACTGCGGAAAACATCGCCTCATCACGAAAACCCGTGACGTCGTTGACGATGGAGGCTCCGGCTGCAATGGCTGCGCTGGCAACGGCGGGCTTCATGGTGTCGACGGAGATCACAAAGCGGGAGCCGTGCCCGGGCATGGACGCAAGACGCTGAATCACGGGAATGACTCGGCGCAGTTCCTTCGCTTCATCCACGGGTTCTGCCCCGGGGCGGGTGCTTTCGCCGCCGATGTCCACGATTTCCGCGCCTTGGGAAATCATCTCCGCGCCATGGGCCACAGCCGCCTCAACGTCGAGC
>JAYUWZ010001095.1:0-2553 GCA_043753265.1 Verrucomicrobiaceae bacterium | reverse complement strand
ACCACATGCCGCGCGACCTCATCTCCAATCCTACCGATCTCAAGCCCAGCACCCCTTGGAGCGACACGTGCTGGGCGTGGACTGCGGAGGAGGCACTCATTTCCCACGCTGCACCTCCGCGGCTGTGCGTGGCCACGCTCCTGCCATTTCGCGATGGCAAGCCCGACTGGGAGGGATTTGCCCGGTGCATCCGCTGGATGCAGCACGCCGCCGCACACTTTGGCATCGAGATCGTTTTCGTTCTGAACGCTGACACGGGCTACATCTTCGATCTCAGTGCCGATTTGTACGCCGAGGTGCTGCGCCGCTTTCGTGAGGAATTTCCGACCCAAAAATTTATCGCGGGCGTGACCGCGCGCGGTGGTGAAAGTGACACGGTATTCCGCGCTGAAACCTACCACCCGCTCCTTGATCTCGCCCAGCAGCATGACAACTGCGAGGTAATGCTCATGACCTCGCGTCTGCTCAATGCGCTGGAGCCGGAGCGCCGCCGCGATGCTTATTTCCAGATTGCCGAGCATGTCACCCGACCGGCCCTGGTGCATGCGCTGGAGCCCGCTTTTGTGCCATGGGCCACGCCCTACGAGCCATGGCTTTTGTGGCAACTGGCCCAGCACCCAAAATTCGTCGGTGGAAAAATCAGTACCCTCGACGAGCCTCATTTCCTCTACTGGTCCGCAATGTGCCGCGACCTCAAGCTCGATTTTGCCCCACACAGCGGAGACGACTTCGGCATCTGCACCGCAATCAAGCTCGGCCTGCCCCTCCTCATCGGCGCGGGCGCGAGCGCGGCGCCTCTCATCTGCGCTGCCATGCGCATGTGGGTTGCCGATGCGGACGGCCATTTCGATACTCGCGTTTACAAGCTGTTTGAGGCGCTCCAGTCTTTTGAGGATACGATTTTCCGACTCGATGCCCGTGGTAGCGCCGCCGCCTACAAGCACAGCACCGCCCACGCGCTCCACCTGATGGGCCTTCTCGACTCGCCCGAGGCTCATCCCGCGTGCCGCGACCTTCGTGGCGCGGACGAAAGTGCGCGCATCGCCGAGGCACTCGTCCGCCCCCAACGCATTGCTGAACGCCTTGGAATTCCGGGCATGCGCAAAAAGTAGGCGAGGTTTTCAACCTCGCGCGGGTAGGAGTGCAGATTGGAATCGCATACTTTCGCAATTCGCCTGCTGCCTTGGGTAACCCTCACATCCCTCCTTGCGCCGCCCGTCCGCATCCCCCATGTTCGTCGCCACATGCGTTTTCCGCTCGCGCTCACGACAAAGATTGCCGCTCATATTGTGCGGAACAAGGTTCGGAAAGTGGCAAAGTTTGCGACCGTCCTGCAGCTGGAGCCTCTCCACACCTGCAACCTCACCTGCACGGGCTGCGGTCGAATTCGCGAATACAGCACCTCGCTGAAAAATGTGATGCCACTCGCGGATTGCCTTGGCGCAGCCGAGGAATGCGGGGCTCCAATGATCTCCATCTGCGGTGGAGAACCGCTCATCTACCCGCAAATCGAGGAACTCGTCTCCGGTCTGCTCGGACAGGGCCGCATCGTTTACCTCTGTACGAATGGCACAAAGATGCGCGCCAAGATGCGCGATTACCTCGCTGCGCTCGCTGCCCGCCAGCCTGCCCTGGCGGCAGCTCACGCGCGCAAGTTGCTCCGGGAGGAATTGATCACTGCCGAACAGGAGGCGGCAATCTTGAAACGGGCCGAATCCCCGCAGTCCAGCAACGGAACGAATGGCTCCAATGGGACGAATGGTAAAAATGGGTCTCACCACGGCAGGCCGACCATTGCGCCCAGCACCTATTTCTACTGGAACGTGCATCTCGACGGACTTGAACGCACCCATGATTTGATCGTGGAACGCGAGGGCGTCTTCCGTGAATGTGTCGCTGCGATTCGCATGGCCAAAATACTGGGCTTTCAGGTCGCGACCAATACGACTGTTTACAAGGAGACGGACCCCGCCGAGATCGAGGCACTGTTTTATTACCTCGCAACGCTCAGTGTCGATGGCCACACCATTTCCCCCGGCTACGACTACGATGCCGCCAAGCGCGACATGGTTGCCCGGCTGGGACGCGACCCCGGCGAATTTTTCCTGACGCGGGAGGCGACCCGGCAAAAATTTGCCCGGGCGGTGGACTGGGGAAAACAGTTCCCCATTCTTGGCACCCCTGGCTATCTGGAATTCCTCGCGGGCCGCCGCGAACTGGCATGCAGCGCATGGGCGATTCCCACCCGCAACGTGCGTGGCTGGAAAGGCCCGTGCTATCTCATGACGGATGGCCACTACGCCACCTACACGGAACTGCTCGAAAAGACGGACTGGAACAAGCTGGGCTACAAGGATGGCAAGGCGCTCGATTCCCGCTGCGAGAATTGCATGGTGCATTGCGGCTTCGAGCCCACCGCTGCCCTGGGCCTGTCACCGCAGCCAGGCGACCTTTGGAAAACCATCGCGTTCACTTTTGGCCCAAAGCCGAAACCCGAGGTTCGGGATGTCGACGCATTCGACGGAGTGAGTTCCGGTCGTGGGCATTCGACAG
>JAYUWZ010001094.1:0-2554 GCA_043753265.1 Verrucomicrobiaceae bacterium | reverse complement strand
CCTCCCTGCGCGATCTGCATGAGGAGAAGAACAACCTCATGGCCATGCTGGCGCACGATCTCAACAACCCCCTCCAGACCATCACCCTCGCCTGCGACTCCCTCGGCGAAGGCTCCGAGCCCGAGGCCGTCGACATCATCCGTCAGACCGTGGAACGCATGTCGCGCCTGGTGAAAAACGTGCTCAACGTAAATGCGCTGGAATCCGGCCGCGCGACACTGGAACTCAAGAAACTCGACCTCTCCGAAATCGTCTCGGAAGTTGTCGCCGTATCAAGGCCCCGTGCGGGAACCAAGGGGATCAGGATCACCTTCACCCCCGGCCCCGGCAAGGTGATCGCAGACAGCGACGCGCTGGCGCAGATTGTGGACAATCTGATCAGCAACGCAGTGAAATTCACCCCGGCCGATGGACACGTGGACATCACCTGCGGGAAAACCGCCGACGGCATTGAACTGCGCGTGACCGACACCGGCCCCGGCCTCCGCGGGGAAGACCTGCCCCTCCTCTTCAGCAAGTTCACCCGCCTCAGCGCCCAGCCCACCGCCGGCGAAACCTCCCACGGCCTCGGCCTAGCCATCGTCAAACGCCTCGCCGAATCCATGGGCGGAACCATCTCCGCCGAAAGTAAACCCGGCTCAGGCGCCACATTCCGCCTGCGCTTCCCAGAGGTGAAGTAGAGGCGGAAAACGTCGAACGCTCAACATCCAACGCTAAACGCCCAACTTCAGGCGGTCGGAGCAAAGCGCGGATTCGAGCGTAAGCGCCGCCACTGGGAGCCTGCGTCCCAGACGCATTTCTTCGTTCGTTACTGTTCTCCGATGTCCTCAATCGGCCACCTCACAGCCCGGAGCCTTATATTAATAGCGGCGGGGCACCAATCTCAAAGAGGTGATTGCGGAATCCGCTCAGTGATTAAACGCAAACTCCTTCGAGTTCAGCAGGGCCCAGAAGAGGTCGGTGAAGACGGCTTCGCGTTTGTCGGCGGCGATTTGAGATTCGATGGCGGTGAGCTCGGCGTCGGTGGGGGTGCGGGAGACGGTGGCCCGGAAAAGCTCGGTGGCGACTTTGCGGTTGTCGGGCTCCTTGAGCAGGGCGGTGAGGCGGCCGGTGCTGATCTGGCGCTGGATTTCGTCGCCGTTTTTGAGGTGCAGGAGCTGGGGCAGCGTGACCTCTCCCTTGCGCTCGCAGGCGCAGGCGGTGACGCGGTCGCTGCGGCCGAAGAGGGTGAGGAAGTAGTTGCCCACACCGCTGTCCGGGAGCTGGATGGCGCGGACGCCGAGCGGATAGCCGTCGAATTTTTGCGGCACGTCTGTGGCGGCGGCGATGCCGTCGAGCAGCACCTCGGCGGGCAGTCGGCGCGCGTAGTAGTGGGAGAAAAAGCGGGTCTCTGTTTCGTTGCCCGGCTGCGTGGCGCTGGAGAGCTGGTAGGCGCGGCTGGTGAGGATGAGGCGCTGGATGTGGCGCAGGTCGAACTTCGACGTGGTGAACTCGCGGTTGAGCACCTCCCAGAGTGCGGAATTGCTGGGCGGGTTGCTGGCGCGGAGGTCGTCCACCGGCTCCACGAGGCCCACGGCAAAGAAGCGCTTCCACATACGGTTCACCATCGCGCCGCTGAACATTGGGTCGTGCAGCATCCACTCGACAAACTCCTCGCGGGCGTCGGTGCCCGGCTTGCCGGCAAAGGGCACCTGGGTGAGCGTGCGCGGGGCCAGCGTTTGATTCGTGCGCGGCTGGAATGCACCGGGCGGCTTGGCAATGGCGTCGGCCACGCGCTTCTCGCTCTCCATTACGCGTCGGCGGCCGTCGGCGATCTTCTTCTGGGTCTCCTCGCACTTTTCCGCGTCGCGGGCCAGCGCCTCACCGTTCGTGGATTCCGCGAGCTTTGTCTCCGCTTCGCCGAGTTGCTTGCGCGCCTCGCGCTCGTCGCGGCCCATGTTGGTGAGCTCAGTGGCGCCGGTCATCGGGTTTTCGCGCTTCAGGCTCACTTTTCCAAAGAAGGCGGAGAAGTGGTAGAAATCGTCCTGCGTGTAGCGCTCGAGCGGGTGGTTGTGGCAGCGGGCGCAGCCGATGCGGGTGCCGAGGAAGGCCTGCGCGACGCTGTCGGGCAGCTCGCTATCCTCCACCTTGTTTTTTTCGCCCACGACGGTGATGAAGTAACCCACGGCGGGGTTTTCCGCCACGCTGCCCTTGGCGAGGAGCACGTCGCGCGCGATGGCGTCCCAGCCGCGCCGCGAGGCGAGTTGCTCGCGAATCCATGAGTGGAAGCTGCGCACGCCCTTGAGACCGCGCACGTCGTGGTCGCGCTCCTTGCGGTTTTGCAGGAGGTCGGCGATTTCCAGAGCCCAGAAATCCACCCACTCGGGGCGGGCGAGCAGGGCGTCGGCAAGTTTCGCGCGCTTGTCGGCGGAGGGGTCGGCGAGGAATGCGGAGACTTCGGCGGGAGTGGGCAGCGTGCCGATGGTATCAAGATATGCGCGGCGCACGAAGGCGGCATCGCCCGCATCGGGCGAGGGCGGGATGCGGAGCGCGGCGAGCTTTTGGAAAACGGGGG
>JAYUWZ010001093.1:0-11527 GCA_043753265.1 Verrucomicrobiaceae bacterium | reverse complement strand
ACAGTTCGCCCAAGGGGAATGACATCGAGGCGAAAATCGTGCAGGCGAAACCGGCGGATCCACGGGCGGCGGCGTTTGTGGATTTTTGCCACGTTTTACTGAATTCGAGTGAGTTTTTGTACGTGGATTAGGGGTCGAGGCGCGTTGTTCGGACAAACGCTAGGAGTTCGCCTCCGGGCACCCCATCCGGGTTCCGACACCAAGCGCCATTTTCCGGGGATGCTATCCCGGCTACTGTCCAGTGCTCCTCGGGGAAGTATTTGTTTAGCCTCTCAATCGGATGTCATCCTGATGGAGCTTTGAGCGACTGAAGGACCCCGTGAAGTTTCACGCCGGCCTGCAATACCTAGGAAGCGTTGCAGCGTGCTATTCAAGCAACCATGAAGTTCCACGGGATTCTTCAGTCGCTTAAAGCTCCCTCAGAATGACAGTTTAAGGGGAAAGCTAAACGCAACCCGGGTAAAGACGCGACTCACGCCTTCATCCGCTCGATCCTTGCGCCCATGCCGTTTAACTTGTCATCGATGGATTCGTAGCCGCGGTCGATGTGGTAGACTCGGTTGACCTCGGTGATGCCATCGGCCCGCAGACCGGCGAGCACGAGAGCGGCGCTGGCGCGGAGGTCGCTTGCCATTACCGGGGCGCCGCTCATTTTTTCCACGCCCTTGATGATGGCGGTATGGCCGTCGAGGGAGATATCGGCGCCCATGCGCTTGAGTTCGCTGACGTGCATGAAGCGCTGGGGGAAGATGGTTTCGCTGATGACGCTGATGCCCGTGGTCTGCGAAAGGAGCGCGCACATCTGGGCCTGCATGTCGGTGGGGAAGCCGGGATAGGGCTCGGTGGTCAACTGGAGCGGCTTTGGCGCGCCGTTGCCTTTCACGCGAATCGTGTCGGCGGTGGTATCGACGGTGTAGCCGGCCTGGCGCACGCAATCGATGACGAAGCCGAGGTGGGCGGGGTCGACGCGGCGAAGCATCACGTCGCCACCCATCATGGCGCCGGCGACGAGATAGGTGCCGGCCTCGATGCGATCGGGGATTACGTCGTGCTCGGCTCCGTGCAGTTCCTTCACGCCTTCGATCACGATGCGGCGGGTGCCCGCGCCTTCGATCTTTGCGCCCATCTTGTTCAGGAAATTGGCAAGGTCGACCACCTCGGGCTCAGCGGCGGCGCTTTCGATCACGGTCGTTCCCTCGGCCAGGACGGCGGCCATCATCACGTTATCGGTGCCGAGCACGGTGGGGCCCTGTTTTCCGCGGAGATTGATGGATGCGCCGCGCAACTGGCCGGCGAAGACTTTCACGTTGCCGTGCTCGATGCGGTTTACCGCGCCGAGTGCCTCGAAGCCCTTGAGGTGCAAATCGATTGGGCGGTCGCCGATGACGCAGCCACCGGGCAGGGACACGGTGGCTTCTTTCTCGCGGCCGAGGAGTGGCCCGATGACGCAAACGCTTGCGCGCATTTTGCGGACGATCTCGTAGGGGGCCTCGGTCTTGATATTCTCAGCCTGAATGCGCACCACGCCGCTCGCGCGCTCGACGCTCGCGCCAAGGTGGCTGAGGATTTGCAGCATGTAGTGGATGTCCGAGAGGTCGGGCACATTCGCCACGGTGCAGGGCTCCCTGGTGAGCAGTGTGGCCGCGAGGATGGGCAGTGCGCTGTTTTTGCTGCCGCTGATGCGAACGCTTCCATTGAGCGCATGGCCACCGTGAACGAGAATTTTATCCATAAAGTCGTGAAGAAAGAACGAACGGAACCGCTGTAGTCTTTCAGGGTGTTTTGTCCCGTAAAAAGTGGGCGGAGGCAATACGCATGCACCGGCTGCCGTCCGATTTATGCCATGTTTAGAAACAGGTAGCGCTCGCGGCCGGTGTAGTCTTTCACCGGGGTGAGGTTGGTGAAAGGGGGCAGGCAGAGATCCGCTGCGAGTCGGGAGGGCTGGCCATCGGCGAGCTCGAGGGCGATGCGTGCGCCGGGTACGAGCTTTTCGTGTGCCTGCATGAGGAGCTGGCGCACGAGCACGAGACCATCGGGGCCGCCATCCAGCGCGTTCAGGGGGTCGCGGAGGACTTCACGCTGCAGACCGGGTATTTCGCCGCTCGGGATGTAGGGAAGATTAGCGACGAGCAAATCGAAGGGGCCTTCGACCGGGGAAAGGAGGTCGCCTTTTGCAAAGGTCACACGCGCGGAGAGGCCGGCGAGCCCGGCGTTTTCATGGGCGAGCGCGAGGGCGTCCTCGGAAACATCCACGGCGGTCACTTTCGCATCGGGCAATGCGGCGGCAAGGGCGAGGGCGATGCATCCGCTGCCGGTGCCGACATCCACGATGCGGCCGTTTTTCCACAGACAGCCCTCGGTCTTAGCCTCGGCGAGGAGGAGTTCGCAGAGTTGCTCGGTTTCCTGGCGAGGGATCAAGGCGCGCTTGTCGCACTTGAGCGTGAGATTCATGAACTCCGCGGTGCCGAGGAGGTGCTGCAGAGGCTCGCCATCGGCGCGGCGCTTTACGAGGTCGCGGAGGGGTGCGAGTTCCTTTTCGGTGAGCGGACGGTCGAACTCCATGTAGAGTTCCATGCGCTTCTTGCCGAGCACGTGCCCGAGGAGGTGCTCGATATTGAGGCGGGGGCTTTCGACCTTATTTTTCTTAAAATAGTCCGTCGTGGCGTCGATGACTTCCTTTACGGTCTTCATCAGCACTGCAACTCGTGGTTGAGCACGCTCAGCGTGTAGATTGCGGCGGTCTCCGTGCGCAGAATGATGGGGCCCAGGGTGAGCGGGCGGCAACCGTGGCTCTTTGCGAGCGCGATTTCCGCGGGGGTGAAATCGCCCTCGGGGCCGACCAGCACCAGCACGCTGCGGGGCTTGGTGTCAGCAAGTAGCGCCTTCAGCGGAAGGGAATCGCTTTGCAGCGAGGCGATGAGCATCAAGTCGTATTTCTGCGACTCGGCGAAGAATGCCTTCGGCGTACGGGGTTGCTCCACAATGGGCACCCAGTTTTGGCCGCATTGCTTGCAGGCCTCCACCACGACCCGCTGCCACTTGGTGCGCTTGTGAGCGTGGTCGTCCTCGCTTCCGCGCACAATGGTGCGTTCGCTGATGAGCGGAGCGATGCGGGCCGCGCCGAGTTCCGCGGCTTTTTCCAGGATGAGATCCATGTTCTTCCCCTTGGGCACGGCCTGGCCCAGCGTGATGCGGCAGGCGAGTGGCGGGGTCTTATGGAGAGTCAGCTTTCTCAACGGAAGGCTTTGTCCCTGGGGCTTTCCGAGCTCCACTTCGGCCTCCGCGCCATCTCCGTTGAATACCGTGGCGCGATCACCAGCCTTCATCCGGAGCACATCGATGGCGTGGTGCATCTCGCCGGAGTCGAGAGCGAGGCGGTCAGGGTTCCAGGCGTGTGGCGGAATGAAAAAGCGTGGCATTAGAGAACAAGTAAGCCCCTCTTTCTATCGGTGCCTATTCCTTTCTCAATACAAACGGCGGATCGGATGCCATATTGTGGGACGGACTTGCAGTCCGTCCTGAGGGGATTTCCCTCCTCACTCCGAGGGAGCTTGCGATGCAGACGGACTACAAGTCCGTCTCACAATAGACTCTTACTCCACGGTGACGCTCTTTGCGAGGTTGCGGGGCTTGTCCACGTCGCATTGGAGATGCACGGCGGCGTGGTAGGCGAGGAGTTGGAGCGGGATCGAGGTGAGGATGGGCGAGAGGTAGTCGGGGCAGGCGGGGATGGTGATGACGTCGTCGGCCACGGCGTGCAGCTTTGCCTCGTGGCCTTCGGTGCCGATGGCGATGACGGGGCCTTTGCGCGCGCGGACCTCCTCGATGTTGCTCACGTTTTTCTCGAACACGGAATCATCCGGCGCGATGACGACGCTGGGAACGTCGGCGGTGATGAGGGCGATGATGCCGTGCTTGAGCTCGGCGCTGGGATGGCCGCTCGCGTGGATGTAGCTGATCTCCTTCATCTTCAATGCCCCCTCGAGCGCGATGGGGTAATTGAACTGGCGGCCCAGGAACATCATGGCCTGCGAGCCGGAATATTTCTCGGCGATCCGCTTGATGTGATCTGACTGCTTGAGAATGCTCGCCACCTTGTCTGGCAGTGCTTCGAGTTCATCGATGATGCGCAGGCCTTCCGTGGTGCTGAGGTGGCGGATGCGGCCCAGGAGCAGCGCGATGAGCGTGAGGATGGTGACCTGCGAGGTGAAGGACTTGGTGGCGGCGACGCCTATTTCCGGACCTGCGTGCATGTAGACACCGCCATCGCTCTCGCGTGCGATGGTGCTTGCGACGTTGTTGCAGATGCCGAGGGCGCGCAGGCCTTTTCGCTGGGCCTCGCGGAGTGCTGCGAGGGTATCGGCCGTCTCGCCACTCTGGCTGATGCAGAAGACGAGCGTGTCCTTTGGCAGCGGGAGCTGGCGGTAGCGAAACTCGCTCGCGAACTCCACTTCCACCGGCACGTGTGCGAGCGCCTCGATGATGTATTCGCCGCACATCGCCGCGTGTGCCGCGGTACCGCAGCCGGTGAGGATGATGCGGTCCACCGAGCGAAGCTCCGCTGCGGTCATGCCGAGGCCGCCGAGCTTTGCCGTGGCTTCCTCGCGGGAGAGGCGGCCGCGCATGGCGTCGCGAATCGTCTCGGGTTGCTCGTGGATTTCCTTGAGCATGTAGTGCGGGTAGTCGCCCTTGCTGACGTCCTCGGCGGTGAACTCCACTTTCGTAACCTCGAAGCCGCTTGCACCACCCAGCAGGGAGCTAATCTCGAAGGCATCCCGCGTGAGTACTGCGATGTCGAAATCCTTCAAATAGACGGCCTCGCGGGTATACGCGACAATGGCGCTCACGTCGCTCGCGAAAAAGTTTTCCCCCTGCCCCACGCCCAGCACCAGCGGGCTCCCTCGGCGCGCGCCCACGATGGCATCGGGTACATCCTGGTGCATGAGGATGATGCCGTAGGTGCCGACTACGCGCTTCAGCGCGGTGCGCAGCGCTTCGACGAGTCGTGCTTTCGAGTGTGCCCCCGCGAGCAGATCGTATTGCTGGCCGATAAGGTGCGCGAGCACCTCGGTATCCGTCTGGCTTTTGAATTCGTGTCCGTCACGGATGAGTTCCTCCTTCAGCGTGGCGTAGTTTTCGATCACGCCATTGTGGCAGATGAACAAGCGCCCGCTCTGGTCGCTGTGCGGATGGGCGTTTTCATCGGTGACTCCGCCGTGCGTGGCCCAGCGGGTGTGGGAGATGCCCACATTTCCCGAAACAGGCGACGTCTGCAGCAGCTCAGCCAGATTCGCAATGCGGCCCACGCGCTTTCTCGTGACGATGCTTCCGTCCATGAGTGTGGAGACCCCCGCGGAGTCGTAGCCGCGATACTCCAGGCGCCTCAGCCCATCCAGGAGCACAGGCACCGCGTCGTTCTTTCCGATATATCCAACGATTCCGCACATATTGCTGGGGAGGGTATCCGGCGGACGTCCTTTGGTGCAACGGCGTTATCTTGGAAGGGTCTCCGGTGTGGGCAGGGAGCGAAACGTCCAACACTTAACGCCCAACATCCAACGTCCAATGCAGTCGGGACATTGGCAATACTTTGAAGTAAGGAAATAAGTAGTCACTTTCCTTCCAGTGACACTGCGCCGGTCCAGCCTTCGGCGGGTTTTGCGGTGGCGATGCGATCCAGATAGAATTGGGAGGGGCCGTCCTGGCCTCCTCGGCTTTTGATGACGGCTTCGAAACGCTCCCTCGCGCTCGTGAGGTCTCGTGATCTCCACGCGGTGAGCGCGGCTTCGAAGGTGTCGAGCCATGGTGGGCGGGCGGTGGAGTCGAGGCCGAGGAGTTCGTGGATAATCACGGCTTTTGCTTTTCCGCTCACGATGAATGCGCCGAGGCATCGCAGGAGAAATTTTCCGCCGAGCAAGCGGGCTGTGTCGTCGGACAGCAGAATCCCCGTACCGGTGTATTTGTTCGCACCCTCCAGGCGCGCGGCGAAGTTTACGGCGTCGCCAATGAGGGTGTAGTCGAAGCGCTTTTCGCTGCCGAGATTGCCCGCCAGCACTTCGCCGGTGTGGATGCCGATGCGTGTGTGAATGGGCACGAGGACAGTGGTGCCATCGCCCTGCGGCACGGCCACGTCCATTTGCGAAACCTGTGCCACGAGCCATGCGGCACGCACTGCCCGCTCGGCGTGGTCGGCCTGGTGAATGAGGTCGCCCCACGCGGCGAACACGGCGTCGCCGATGAATTTGATCACAGTGCCCTGCTCCGCGAGAATCTCATCCGTCGTGCGCGTGAAGTATCGCACCAGTTCCTGCCCGAGCAATGCGGAGTCCCCCAGTTTTTCCGAGAGCGTGGTAAAGCCCGCGAGATCTGTGAACATCATCGTGGCGACGACTTTCTTTCCGCCAGGGGCGAGTGAGAAATTGCTTTCGGCAATCTTGATGGCGAGCTCCGGCGAAAGGTAGAGGCTGAAGGCGGAGCGCAGCTTTCGCTTGCGGCGTTCCTCAATATAATACCACGAAGCCACCGCGAGCACCGCTGCCAGGGGAATCTGCAGGAGCACTGGCACCGCCCAGTTGAACCACATCCTGCTGTGCCACTGGAGGAGGCACGCGCCCACGAAGAATGCGAACGCGAGGATTGCAGCGACAATGAGCGCTTTCCACGGACGCAACACCCGCAACAAGCCGTGCAGCAGGCCAAAGATGACCACTCCCATTCGCTCGGCGTGCAGGGGAACTCGATTCAGCCAATCCTGTTGCATCAAGTTCAAAAATGCGGTCGCGTGCAGTTCCACGCCCGGCATGAAATCGCGCGTCCAGGGCGTCTTGAATTCATCACGCTGTTTTGAAACCAGCGACGCGAGCTGGCTGCGTGCGCCGACGAAGACCACCTTGTCCTTGAAGTATCCCGGGGGCACCCCGCCATCCTCCACCAGCACGCGATAGTAGCTGAGGCTCTCGATTTGGCGCGTGGGTCCGTAGTAGTTCAGCCAGCGTCGAGCGTAGCGGGTCTGCTCATCCTCGGGAAGTCTGGCACCCAAATCGTGTGCCATGCGCATGGCGGTGGCTGGCCACGGATCGAGGCCCTCGCGCAGTTTCCCCGGGTAGAGTCTGCGCACGCTGTAGTCCTGATCAATGGGGCGGAAAAGCAGGAGCCCCCACCCTTTCGCAGCCTGGTAGAGCAGGCGGTTTTTCTTGGTGAGTTGCTCCGTGGCGATGCCGACATTGCGAGCACGAATGATGTCATCGCTATTCAGAGAAGCCTCGGAGTTGAAATTGATGGTCGCACCGAGATAGGCGTTTCCGTTTCGCGAGAGCGCGGCGGCAAACTCGGCATCGTCCGGCGAATCGGTGTCGAAAATCACATCGAACATCACGGCGCGCGCGCCTTCCTTCGTGAGGAAATCGAGAAGTTGTGCGTGGATTTTGCGACTCCATGCGCGGGATGGATTCTGGCCAAGGCGCTGGAACGATTGCTCATCCATATACAGGATGACCACCTCGCCAGTAGGCCGGGGAGCGCCTGCCAGCGGGCGCAGCCAGCCGGGCAGCGACTGGCGGAGGACAAATGGCTCATCGTAGCTATACCGCTGCAACTGGTCCATGCCCATCTCCTGCCAGTCGGCGACTTCATCACCCAAGCGTGGCCAGAGCAGCTCCCGCCATTGCACGCCGATCCAGCCGACCGTCGCGAGCAGCAGGGAGAGCATGAGCGTGGTAATCCATCCGCTGTGCCGCGAAAGCACGGGGCGGAGCTTTTTGAAAATTGCGAGGTTGGAAATTCGCGCCATCTGCCAAATCAAAAGCTCAGACGGGCGCGGAGGAAGAACGTGCGCTCCCTCGGCAACTCGCGGGTGTAGGTCAGCGGACTCAGCTGATAGTCCGTGTCCGAAAGATTCAGCACACCAGCACTCACCTCGCACAAGTTGCGATGGAAGCGGTAGCCGAGTTGCAAATTGAACTGCCAGAAATCATCGCCGGGAGGGCCCTCGATCCGCGTGCCTGCCTGCGTGGCATCCAGCTCCTGCGAATACCAATTGGCCTCGGCGCGAGCGAACCAGCCGGTGGGTGAATTCCAATTCGCGTGAAATGAGAGTTCGTGCAGCGTGTCGTCGTTGAAGCGATCCGCCGTGGGGTTCAATGTGGTTGGGATTTCAGGGAAACTGTCGCTCAATTCCGCGCGAGTGAAGCGATAGCCAGCCCCCACCGCCAACTCGCGACCGATGAGTTGGTTGAGATTGGCCGTCAGGATTTCCTCGCGATACGCGAGACGTTCCTTTGTGCCGGAGGGAAAGGCCGCCGCGCCCGATGGAAAGAAGGGCGACACCACGTAGTCAAACGCCCCCACCGTGCGCTCCAAATCCTCCTCGACCACATTGAGCGAGACGCCCCACCACGTCCGCGTGGGTAGCGAGCCCTCGATGCTCAAGCCCCAGCTTTTGTAGAGCGGCGCCTCGACGGAGCCGACCATCGACTCGGAAATGAGTGTGCGGAATGATTGATTGAACCCCGCAATCTGCACCGGCTCGAGCCTCACGCTTTCATCGAACGTCACACCGCCCAGGCCCTCGGTGTAGGCCCCGCGAATGGTGAGCCACTGCGCGGGCGTCGCGGTAAAACCGACCTTCCCGCTCCAGCGTTCCGTCTCCACCTGTCGCTCGCTCACGGGTGGATTGCGGAAATTTTCCGGACGCTCGATATGATCCCACGAAGCCCCGCCGATCAACGTAAGCCAGCGTGTGGCCTTGAAGAAATCGTACGCGTAAACGGTCTGCCGATCAAAATCGACCGATACGCTCTGCTCCGAAGCGGGCGACGGGTAGAGCGAACGGCTGGCTGGGTCCAGGAGGTCGAGCCGCGCATTCGTTTCAAACTCACCGCTCTGCAATCGCGCCCCGATCAGCAAGGTATTCCGGCTCGTCTGCCAGATGTGCTGCACCTCTCCCGAGTAAACTTCGAACTGGCGCTGCGTGGCGAAATCGAACGAATTCCCAAACGTCGCCACTGTCTCTCCGCGCCCGAGGAAAGGTGCGATGGCCTGGCGAAAGGCGTCGGAGACATTCAGCGAGCCATCGGGATTTGCGGACACCGGCAGGATGCCATTGCCCAAGCTCGAGGGCAGGCGCGTGTCGCGTTGCAGGAGCAACTGACTGGTGCCCGGCGCGGTGAGCACCTGCTCGGCGGAGAGCCGCCCACCGAGAAATAGCGTGTGCACGCCTGGGCCCCAGCGATGGTTCCACCCGAAAAGCTGCAAGCCGGGCTCCTGCTTTTCCTCAAAATCGAGCCCAAGGTTGCCCGGCAGATTCGAGTAGCTCTGGAACAAATCACCCGTCTCCTGATCCTGCCATTTGCCGAGCGTGTAGAAGACGTCGTCGGGCGAGACCTGATACTTCAACTGCCAGTAGGCCTCCATGCGCGAGTTTCGGTTGTTGGGACGGTTGCCGTTGTCGTAATTGTATGCGAAATCGATGCCGAGGCTGAGGCGCCCATAGGTCGCGAAAATCGAGGCGCGCTGGTCGAGATACCCATCGCTCCGCCACTCCGAGACGAGGCTTCCGCCAATGCCATCGGCATCGAGCAGCTTGGAATACTCCTGCTGCGAAACGAATTGCGAGAGCGGCCCGCCGCCCACGGGTGAGAGAAGATTTGCGAGCAGGAGTTCGTTGAACCACGCCGTCTCGTAGCGCAGTGAGACGCGGTCCGGGTCGCGCAAGGCATCGAAGCTGTTTGCGAGGAAGAGGTGAGCGGAGGCATTCGTGTAGTCGCCCTCCACCGCACGCGTGGCCTCGCGCACGGAAAGTTCAGCCATCCCGGCATTTTGGTAAATCTTCGCGAGGTTCGCATTTCGCACCGCGCGATCCTGATCGAGCAAGAACTGCGAGCGATACACGCGCCGGTTATCGTTCACCCGCAGCGATTCCGCCATGGCGTCGACCGCGGGGTTATACTGATTTTCCTGCTGGTTCAGGATCGCGGAGTAAAGCCAGGGCGTGGGGTCTTTCGGATCGAGATCCCGCGCGAGATTCAGATCCTTTCGTGCAAGCCGGTTCTGCCCCTCGTTGCTCAGTGCCTTGCCGTGGTAGCTGTAGAGAAAGGAGCGCAGCGGTTCCACGGTCGCGGCCGTTTGCAAATCGGCCCTCCCCTCCTCCGCCCGGCCCTGCTTGATCTTCGTGAGGCCGAGTCCCAGCCAGCCATTGCCGAGCCCGCCATCGAGCCGCACTGCCTGCTCAAACGATTCGCGCGCAGTGCCGATGCGCCCCTCCGCCGCGAGCAGGTAGCCGCGCAGCGCGTGCGCCTGCGCATTGCTCGCGGAGAGTTTCATTCCGCGATCGAGCGCACGCATCGCCTGCCGCGTGCGGCCAAAGGAAAATTCCAGTTCCGCGAGGCGGGTCCAGGTGAAGCCGGAATCCGGTGCGAGTTCCGTGGCGAGCTTTGCTGCGACGAGCGCCGCGTCGAGCTTGCTGCGCGACTGCTGGTAGTAGCTCTCCGCCAGCGCCTCGCTCGCAGTGCGCGGTATGCCAGCGTCTGGCCGCTCCACAAATTTCACGGCATCCACCATGCGCTCCAATGCGCGCTTCCCGGGATGATTTCGCGCCACACCACTCGCCGCGCGGCGGGATTCATCCACCTGCCCGGTCGCAAGCAAGACGGCAGCACGATAAAGCCGCGCCCCGCTCGTGGAGGGAGCGTAGTCACGCGGATACTTATCCAGCGCACCGAGCAGGTTTCCCTGCCGGTATGCATCCAGCGAAGCGGCCAGCACCTTTCTTTCACCCGCGGTGAGACCCAGTTCCCCGGGTTGCAACACTGCGGGATAATACAGCGCCCATTGCAGCAAATTGCGCGCATCGATCACCGCCGTCTTTCTCGGGGCCTTGCCACGCTCAGCCTCGCCCGCCTCACCAGCCTTGAGCTGCACACGGCCTTGCGCATTGGACATCTCCAGCGCTCCCTCGATAACTTGCATGAACGTCTTTCCGTTTGCGAGCACGCGCACCATGATTTGCGTGCCGCGCAATCCCCCCGTGACAGAAGGCGTCTGGATTTTCAATTCCCCCTCCTCCTCACGACTGTAAATGAATGCGCCGCCGAGTTGCATCTTCAGTTCCTCGATGTCCTTCGCGGCAAAGGCGCCAGGCGTAATCTCCACGTCTGTCTCCTCATCCACGCGCGCATACCACTTCTCTGTCATCCTCAATACCGCGCGGCTGGATTCGCCGGTGCCGAGCCGATCCCGTGCCGCCAGACCGATGCCAATCTCCGCCTGTACGGGCTTGGCACCTGCCTTCACCACCACCACGCGGCCTTCCTTTTCGACGACTTTGGCCTCCTGCCCTTGGACGGACGCCGCCGTTGCGAGGCAGATGGGAAGCCATCGGAACCGGGCGAATTTCGAGAACCGCATCGACGTCAGATCACCCGCTGGGGTATGGTAAGTCAAGACTGGCTGTGGAGAGTCGAAGGTGCTTGTCCGCTCACAATCCCGCACCTCCATCAACGTGAAGACTAGGCATTTTTTCCTGAAGATC
>JAYUWZ010001092.1:0-5570 GCA_043753265.1 Verrucomicrobiaceae bacterium | reverse complement strand
ACCCGGTGCGCCTCCCCAATCCCCTCCGTCCATTCCTCCCCCACCCGCGCCTCCGCCGCAAACTCCCGCCACCACCTCCTCGAGGATCCGCTCCGCGCGCCCCCGCTTCATTAGCGCCGCCTTCGCGCACGCGCGAAAATCCGCAATTGTAAACCCATCCCGCTTCCCCTGAATCGTCATCTGGTGCGTCGCCGTCCACGCCCCATCGGGATTATAGCTATACGTGATATCATATCCCGGGGCCAGCGACCACACCCCTGCCTTATCCATTAGGAACGCGATGTTCTTCACATGGTCGTCCTGGTTCCGCGCCACCACATTGAAGACCATCCGCCGGAACTGCTCCTCCACCGCCGCCATCGGCAGCCCAAGTTGCCGAATCGTCAGCATCGCCTGCTCGTACGCATAAGCCCCCGCCTGGTTGAAATCGAAATGACATAGCGCCCCGAGCGATTGCATGTGCAGTTTTTCGCCACCCTCCTTGCGGTCAAAGCGCCGCGTCATGAAATGCCGCCGCCCATTCTCCTCGAGCAGACGGCACTCACTCATGGTGATTCCCGCCGCCCGCGCCATGAGATAGTACGCATACTCAATCGCCCCATATCCCTTCGGGTCCTCCATCTCCTTGTCCTTGTTTCCCGTCACCCCGTCAAATTTCAGCAGCCAGTATTCAAATCCATCGCCCGCGGCCACCTGGCCCGAGCGCACCTCATTCGTCGCCCGGTTCCACGCAATCACCGCCTTCGCCCGCGCCCCGCCTGCTGAGGTGCCCACCCGCAAAATATCGTTCAGCGCCTTCGAGCGCTGCGCCCCCAGGTTCCCTTTCAGCCCGCCCCGGTGCGCCAGCACCTCCGACGCCAGCCGCACCAGCGCGTCGATTTCGATGTTCACGGCCTTTTGCGGACGCGGCCCCACCACCGGCACAAATTCCAGCGCACCCATCCCGCGCGTCCCCGTGTAGCACAGCCGCTCCACCGCCCCAAAGCTTCCCGGCGAGCGCCCCTCCGTGGCCAGCCACGCATTGATCAGCGCACTGCCAAATTTATCCGGCAACGAATCCGCCAGCATCCCCGGCAGCCCGTGAAACGCCGCCGCAGGCAGCTCGGGAAATGCGTAAATCTTTCCGCCCAGAGGCATCATCAGCGGAGCCACCTCGATCCCGCTCCGGGCAAAGTCCGGGTCGTACTCAAATGCGGCATGCTCGCGCCCCTCCACATTCGCCACAGCGCCGATGGTGCGCCCCCATAGTTGCACGCTCGCGATCATGCGCCCCAGGTCCACTGGCCGGGCTCCTCCTTCACCCGCGCGCTCCGTTTCTTCGATGCCCGTTTGCGCGTCTTCGTCTGCTGCTTCCACTGCGCCAGCGGACTCGCCGCAGCCTCCGGCACCAGCCCCTCCAGCCGCTCAATCAACCCCAGCACCCGGCACACCCGGATAAACCCCGACAACTGCGTGGCCGCCTCCCCCAGCTCCAGCCTCTGCAGCGTGCGAATCCCAATCCCCGCCTGTTCCGCCAGCTCTGCCTGGGTGAGATTCCGCGCCAGACGCAACCCCGCCAGCCGCGCCCCCAGTGAGCGCAGCAAAGCATCATCCGTAGCTTGCGATTCCATCTTCACACGCCAAGTGTGGCACACAACCCGCCATTACACAAGCAATATGCCATCTATGGCGCGTTTTCACTTTGTAACAAAACGCCTTCTAAGACGGATAAAGCCGCTTGTTAGTGTACAATACGCCACTTGTGACTTTTCGCTTTCAATGCCACACCAGGAGGCGCTGCCTACACAATCATCGCACTCCGTGGACCTTTCCAGCCTTCCTGCGTTCCTGAGCCACAGTGAAAAGGGCGGCACACCGACGCGAGTCCCTTCACTCCTTTTCCTTTGGATTGCTTCGCGTTCTTCGCGTCCTTCGCGGTAAAAATCCCGCGTGTCCTTGGCGTCTTGGCACCTTGGCGGTTAACCCGTTGCGGCTCCGCCACGCTATGTAGTCCCGCCTCCAGGCGGTACCCACCCGCCGCAAAAGAAACGCCGGGCGTGCCGGAAAATTCCCGGCGTGCCTTTTCGCAGTTTCCGCCGACAATTCGCCCGTTCTCACTATGCACTCACCCATCTCCCGCCGCCAGTTCCTCCAGCGTTCCGCCACCCTTGCAGCCGCAGCCGCCCTCGCACCGGCCCTCGCCACCCACACGGTCCGCGCGGCAGACACCGCACCCCTCTACAAAATCTCCCTCGCCGAGTGGTCGCTGCACCGCACCCTCGCCGCCCGCAAAATCACAAACCTCGACTTTCCCAAGCTCGCAAAATCCGAATTCGGAATCACCGCCGTGGAATACGTGAACCAGTTCTGGATGAACAAGGCCAGGGACGCCGCATATCTCGCTGAACTGAAAACGATCACCGACGGTGAAGGCGTGGCAAATGTGCTCATCATGTGCGATCGCGAGGGCGACCTGGGCGACCCCGATGCTGCAAAGCGCAAACAGGCGGTGGAAAACCATCTCAAATGGCTCGACGCTGCAAAGACCCTCGGCTGCCACAGCATCCGCGTAAACGCGCGCTCCACCGGCACCCCGGAGGAACAAATGGCGCTCGCCTCCGACGGCCTGCGCCAGCTCAGCGAGTCCGCGGCCAAACTCGGGCTCAATGTCCTCGTCGAAAATCACGGCGGTCTCTCCTCCAATGGTGCATGGCTCGCTGCCACCATCCAAAAAGTGGCCCTCCCCAACTGCGGCACGCTGCCCGACTTCGGCAACTTCACCATCGATAAAGCCAAGGGCGAGGAATACGACCGCTACAAGGGCGTGGAGGAATTGATGCCCTTCGCCAAAGGCGTCAGCGCCAAGTCCCACGAATTCGACGCCGCCGGCAACGAGACCCGCACCGACTACCGCCGCATGTTAAAACTCGTGCTCGCCGCCAAATACCACGGCCACATCGGCATCGAATACGAAGGCCCCAACCCCGACGAATACACAGGCATCCGCGCCACCAAAAAACTCATGGAAACCATCCATACCGAGCTTGCGAAGTAATTGAGCAAAATCGCGCAACCCGATTCTCCAGACAACTTAGCGCGGATGACCATTACTTGTGCACAATGCACTGTTCCGCCATCCGCTCGACTTCTTCATACTTTAATTCCACCCCTTAATCATCCTCACTCTTTCACGCATTAGCTCTATGGCTTTACCCAGGCGCCTGCTGCTGGAACCTTGCTCCACGTCTAACTGCTCCAGTCTGGTCAATATCTCCGGCATCCACCTTTTCCATATATCCACAATCCCAGTAACAATCCCTTTATCCAACCCTCCCCGCTGGCGTGCAGCTTGAAGGACTTCCAAGACCTCCATTACCAAATCAAATCTCCATGCGGCACATTCAAGCACCAATGCCGAAAGCCCAAAATATTTCACCCTGGAGAAAAGCGGATATCTTTGATGAACGTAGCCCAATGTCACTTGGTGCGCAATTTCATCCACCTCCAACACATCAAAACATGGCCTCATTGCCCTGAGCACTGCCGTATGAATCCGATCAGAAGAATTGCTATCTTGTGTGATATGAGAACTTCCGCAAAAACCTTAGTGATAGCATCTCCGCCATAATGCAAAGCAGCTTTTCCGGGTCGACGTTCTGGGGAATCTTTTCAGGGGACGGTCGCAAGTATCGGCCTTGGATAGCCTGCGATCCACTGGAGGCTCGTCTCTGCTCCTCTTCCCCCCAATGAAACCCTTCATGGGCTCGAATTTCTCCGCCAGAAGCTCCTCTTCGGACTTCGAGGCATAAAACCCCGAGCCTACGTGCGCCATCGTTTCCAAAACATTACGCGGTTGAATTTTTGCAGAACCCATGGCTGTTTGAGTTGAGAGCTTACTACAACCTCGCCATCTCCAGCGCTAGTTTTCCCTGCATTTCATTAATTACATTCACCCTTTCTTGCATCCGATCAATAGCTACCGCGAGCCGCTTACTCGTTGGACCGGGCTCGGCGGCAATCTCCTCCAACCTCGCAAGAATCAGCGGCAACCGCATTGCGAGCACATCGACAATTCCCTTCAATATCTCAGCTCTCAGTTCCCCTCTTTGCCAGACTGCCTCAAGCACGTCCAGCGCCTCCAAGACCAAATCAAGGCGCCACGCCTTGAACCACAATATACCGAAGACGAGGCCCGGGTGACGGCCGGCACGCAGATCCCCATAACGCTCGAAAAGCACCTTTAGCATCTCACCACCTGCAACTTTTTCCTCGTCTAAAGGACTAAAGCACGGATTCATCTCCTTAAAAATGACCATCCCCACCCCGCTTCGCTCATCCACGGGGACTTCCGGTATCAGCATTTCAGCCCACACGTTGGAGATTACATTCTCCACCATGGTGTGAAATACTTCAGCTTCCGAATAACCATCTGGTAACTCGGGAGGAATTACATCACGCGTGTCTGGCTTGTTTACCTTCCATACGTCGGGATGAGTTTTCCCGTCTACTCGGTACCCAGTAACCTTCATATTCTCGAACTCCAACTTTTCCGCCAGCACGTCCTCCCTGGTCTGCGGCTTGCGTTGAGGTACACCCGATATCATGTTGATTGGATCCGGGTTGGCGTGAGCGCATTCACCGGTGTCATAATACGCCCTCCTCGAAACCCCGCAACGCCATTCTTCACCGCGGAACCCGGGTTCTCTCAAAGGCATCCCACTTTTTGCCCCAACGCTTCTCCCGCAGCGCTTGGAGAGCTTTCAACTGTCCTTCAATATGGAGAACTGCATCGTTTAACAGGGGGCTAACCCTATGAGGGTGCTTGGCCACGGCCCGAAGCCTCTCCGCAATATCCTTCATCCACTCTTCAAACGAACCAAATGCCCGCGCCAGTACGATTTCCGTTTGATGATCGTACATGCGTGTTTGAACCAATTGGCGAGTCATCTCAGCGATCAGACTTGGAGTAACGTCACTTCTATTCCCTCTGTTTACCGCGACTTCCTGATCCGGATAAGGAATTTCCGGCCAGGGTTTTGCCGTGTAGGCTTCTCCATCATAGAGGTTCATTGAATCTTGAATAAGCTGCCTACCGGCAGCGGTGGAAGCCAACTGGTCAAATACCTCTTGAGTGTAATCCTTCGCAAGTTTCTCCATTTCCACTTCTCTGCCACCTGAACGGTTACCCTTCGCTCGCAGCATCGCTACCCATACGGCGTGGATCAGCTCCTCGCGTAACCCCATTCGAATGAGTGGAATGTTGAAATCCCTCGGAAAGCGTTCCGGCACGACATTGAGGTTCCCGTCGAGTCCCATCGACAAGAAGCTGTTCGGCTTCCCCCCATTGATGATTTCTTCTGCATTCAGTATCCGCGGTGTCGCGCCGAAGTAACGGAAATCAGCCTCGGCTTTCCTCACCTCGTCCACCACGGCCTTTTGTACTTCCACGGGAGCTCGGTAGCTTTCATTCTCCAGTTCCAACCCTTAGGGAATTGAGGTGCAACGGAATTTTGGACCGGTTTGTTGTTTAGTTAGATGAGAGGATGAGGGATTCGAAGTGGCTGGGGGATTTGTAACCGAGGGAGGAGTGC
>JAYUWZ010001091.1:0-2560 GCA_043753265.1 Verrucomicrobiaceae bacterium | reverse complement strand
CGATTTTTTGTGCCTTCGCGGCGGAGTCGGATGACTACCATGGTCTTGTATTGGCGGTTTTAGGTTTAGAAATTTTTACCCCGGTTCCAGGAAAACCGGGCCGTTTCGTGGCCTAGACTCTCTGTCTCCGAGGTATTCATTCCATCAGTCCACACCTTGCGGCATGGGATGAATTTGGTTTCTCATTGTCGGGTCTCCATTCCTGCCCGCCATACGGATGGCACGCACAAATGGGTTCCCGACAATTTGAAGGGCGGGGAGAATACCTGTTTGAGCATTGTTGCCAAGGATTTTTTCCAGAACAGGGGTAGCGATCGCGACTCCCGCTGGAAAAACACAATGACTACCCCCCGCCAAACGGGAATTTTCCCTTGTTTCGCGACATCATTTTTTGCATGCGCGGCATCTGTTTCATCATCTTGCGCATCTCGTTGAAGCGAGTGATGAGGTCGTTGACCTCGCTCACCGTATGGCCGCTGCCTTTGGCGATGCGCTGGCGGCGGCGGGCGTTGAGAATATCGGGCTTCGTGCGCTCCTTCAGCGTCATGGAAAGCACGATGGCCTCGGTGCGCTTGATCTGCTTTTCGTCGATTTGCCCCGACATTTTGTCCATGCCGGGAATCATCTTTAGGATGCTCTCCAACGGCCCCATGCGGCGCATCATCTTGAACTGCTCCAGGAAGTCGTTGAAATCGAACTCCGCGCGGAGCATCCGCTGCTCCATGCGCTTCGCGTCCTCCTCGTTGATCGCCGAGGCTGCGTTTTCCACGAGCGTCACGATGTCGCCCATGCCGAGGATGCGGCCCGCGAGACGGTCCGGGTGGAATACCTCGAAGGCATCCATCTTCTCGCCACTGCCCGCAAATTTGATGGGCTGCTTCGTCACCTCGCGCATCGAGAGCGCCGCGCCGCCGCGGGCGTCGCCATCGAGCTTGGTCAGGATGAGCCCGGTGATTTGCAGTGCCTCGTGGAAATGGGTCGCCACGCTCACGGCCTGCTGGCCCGTCGCGGCATCTGCCACCAGCAGCACTTCCTGCGGCTGGAGGAGTTCCTTGAGTTTCTTCA
This sequence comes from Verrucomicrobiaceae bacterium, assembly GCA_043753265.1. Taxonomy (GTDB): domain Bacteria; phylum Verrucomicrobiota; class Verrucomicrobiia; order Chthoniobacterales; family Chthoniobacteraceae; genus SXWH01. The sequence goes on along the minus strand of JAYUWZ010001091.1, from coordinate 1,495 downwards.
CCTCGGCGATGAGCGCCTCGTCGATTTCCTGCCGACCTGCGGTGTCGAAGATCGCGACGTTGTGGGGCGTCTCCTTCAGCCACTCCAGCGCGAGCCGCGTGGATGCCAGCACGTCCTTCTCCCCCGGAGGCGGCGTAAAGACGGGTACGCCGAGCTGGCGGCCCAGCGTGGCGAGCTGCTCGATGGCCGCAGGGCGGTAAAGATCGCAGGCGATGAGCGCCGGGGCCTTGCCCTGCTTGCGCAGATAGTTCGCGAGTTTGCCGCTGGTGGTCGTTTTGCCCGCGCCGTTCAGGCCCACCATCATGATGCGGCCGGGCGGGGTGATGTTCAGTTCCGACGCGTCACCACCAAGGAGCTTGGTGAGCTCGTCGTGGAAAATCTTGATGATCAACTGCCCGGGCGTGACGGACTTCATCACCGCCTCTCCCTGCGCCTGCTCCTTCACCCGGGCGATGAAATCCTTCGCCACCTGAAAGTGAACATCGGCCTCCAGCAGCGCCAGGCGCACCTCGCGCAGCGCATCGGTGATATTGGACTCCGAGATCTTTCCCTTCCCTGTGAGGTTGCGAAAGACACCCTGCAATTTATCGGCCAGCAGACTAAACATGAGGGGCGGGACAGTATTCAGGCAGCGGCGCGGGGCAAGCGCAGCTTTGAGTGGCGTTGACTTTGGACTCTATAACGATGACCTTCTCGGCTGTTAGGCCACTCTCCGCATCCTCTATGAAAAGGACTCCTGTCGCACTCGCCGCCGGTATCGCCTGCATCAGCATTGCATGGGCGGTCTTTTACCTCTCGACCGACCAGCCCCAGGCAGATGGGAAAGTGCAGGCTTTGCAACAAAAGCTGGTGGAGAGCGAGCGGGTGATTGCCGAACTGCGCGGGCGTGAACTGCCTGTCGCTGCGGCAAGCAGCGGAGTACCAGCGACCATTCAGGAGGCAGGAAATTTCGAACGCCTTGGCAGCCCCGACGCCGCAGCCGTGCTGGCCAGACTCGAGGCGATCGCAACGCGCATCGAGCAGCGCCAGGCGCAAATCGAAAAGCAGATGAAGAGCGCGCATCTCCTCCCACTCTCGCGCCAGGAGCTGGATGCGGAATTCACGAATGCCCAAAAAACGCTCAAGGAACTGCAGGAACACGCGGACTCCCAGTACGCGGAAGTGCGCCGACTGGTGATTGCATTGCGCGTCCCCGAGCAAGTCACCAGGCTTTTGCCGTGGGAGGCCGCGCAGGATCCGCTCTACCAGCCTTATCGTGCGTATCTGGACGCGAAAATCAAAGCGGGCTACCTGCAAAAATATGTGAACGATCAGGCAGGCAAAATCCTGAGCCTCCAATTGAGGTGCTCTTAAGCCGTGGGGATGTTTGATGATCGCAGGCCAGCGAAGATGAAGGCTCCTGCAAGCCTATGAGGCGCGAGATCCAATGCCGCATCGCAACCGCTGAGTGGGAGTTTGAGCAGATTCACCGGCTCAACTACCAAACGTTCGTGGA
>JAYUWZ010001090.1:0-11540 GCA_043753265.1 Verrucomicrobiaceae bacterium | reverse complement strand
GCCAGTAGTTGCAGAATTTCCCCGCGCAATTGGTTCGTACGCACGGTCCCTTCGCTGGAGTGGCTTGGTGCATTCATCAGCAGTGCGTATCCTGCCGCCTCGTGCCAGCGTTTTCCGGCCAGCAGTTTTGTGAGGGCGGGGAGTTCAGGCTGCGCCGGTAGATCTGGAAAAGGACGGGTGCCACAGAAGAAATTCATGGAACGCATCAATTTCTCACGAATCTCAGCCGCTTTTGCTGCGCCTCCGACCAAAGCTGCCGAAGATGTTGTCCAATCGAAGCTCCCATTGGCGATGACTGGCCTGGATTCCGATTTGGCCGCAAAACATGGAGATGCGATTTTAGCGAAATGGGTCAGTGCGGTTTTGAGAGATGGAGGCAGGTCTTTCAGCAGATCATTATGGAGGACCGGTGGCTCCGGCCATTGAAGCGTGGGGCGAATTTCTGCCGCCTGCTTTACCGCAGATTCCAAATCCAGGAGTTGCAACCATTCGCGTGCTTCGCTTGCGGCGATTACCGGTGCCCAACTTTTGGTTTCAGGGGCCGAGAGGATTCGTTTGCCTTTTTGAAAGCCTGGCGCCTCGGCGACTCCATTGGCTGCATATGGCGGATGTGCAGCAATTGCTTCCACAGCGGCGCGTGCAGACGCGGCCGCTTTCCGCCACGCCACTGCACGCACCTTGTGCACCGAGGATGCCCATTTGCGGGCTGTTTCGGCATCCACCTCCGGATCGTCTGAGTCGGGCACCTCGAAGAGGTAGCAGACGCCAAGGAGGTAAAAGGAAGCCTCAAGCGACAGGCTCTCGGCGTCGGATGAGGTTGTGAACCGGTCGATGGCGTTTACAAATTCATTCTCACCCACATCAAGAGGTGAAAGGGCCTTGGGAAACTCCGCCAGCGCGCCAAACGGGATGAGGCAGGCGAGGATTATCGCGAATAGGATTGAGGGGCTACGCACGACCTCAGTGTGCGCCGGGGATATCGTGCAGCAAATGAATTCAGTGTTTTCGTGTGCCTGCCAAATGGATGCAGGGGTACGTGAAATTCGTCTGTCCTGTTTACTCCTCCTTCTCCTTGGAGATGACGATGGTGGCTGGAGTGGTGGCGAGTTCGCCGGCCCATTTGCCGGGGACTTTTGGGCGGTAGATGGCGAGGAGGCGGTAGGTGCCGGGTTGGTTGGGGGTGAACTTTTGCTGGAGGGCGTCCAGGAGGGGAAATGCCTCCTCCGGCTTGAGTTTCTTTGCGGCTACCTCGAGATAGATTTTCGTAGTTTCGCGTTCGAGTTGGTCCGGGTCGCCGCCGATGTAGAGGTGAACACTAACCCCAAGAAATTCCGCGCTGCCACCGCCGCCTGACGAGGCCGCGCGGAACGGGATCGGTTTCCCGTCCAAATCGGTCACTTCGATGATAATGTTCGGGACGCGCTTGTCTTCAAAATAGTTCGGCTCGTCGTAGCGGTAATCGTCAATGACTATATGCGCGAAAGTGTTTTGGTCCGCGACCGAGCGGGTGCGAATGTTGAGGTGCAGTTTTACGGGTGAACCTGCCTTGCTTGTGACGGGTTCGGCGGCGATGGGAGTTTCCTGACCGGGCTTCGAGCCATCCGTGAAATACATGGTGCGGTCTTCGGCGGCATTTAGGCCGAGCGCGGTGAAGATGAGGAGAATCAGGGTGCGCATGGTTAAACAGGGTAACGGCGGAAGCTCAGTGATGGCTCCCGGTGACGCAAGGGTGGATTGCGGCGGGGCCGTTTCAGAGTATGTTTAGTAGGAGGCGAATCTGGACTTGGAACTTTTATCGCTAAAGGGCTATCGATCTTGGCTGTTCAAACTACACATGCGATTCCCATGATCTGGCCGTTTTACGCACACTGGACTTACATGCAGGGTCCGCTCGATACGTGGCGATTGGTCCTCAATGTTTTTTTGGGAGTCGCCTCATGCGTGTATCCAGCCCGCGCAGCGTGGGAGGCATTTTGGAACTGGAAACATTGGACACCGCAAAAGCGAAAGGCGTGCATCCTCGTGATTCTTTTTCTTTGAACGCGTGGCCAACTGCGGTTCGTGCGCTGTCCACAGACGCGCTCCGAAAGCTCCACCGACCGCTGGAAAATTCTGCATGGATTTCGAAATCCCAGCGCCGACACAAAGAATCCGTGCCTCCGGTGGGCAGGTCGGCAAATATAGCACTGATGAGCAAGTGCAGCGCATCGCGCATGGGAGCCAGCCTGGCGAACCGCTGGTCGTAGGCGGCGGCGTGGGATTGGTCGGAAGCGACGGGTGGCTGTTGGCTTTGCATAAAGGACGGTGTGCGCCAGCCGTCTATCTATCGGCTGGGATTGTTGAACCGTGGATTACGAGCGTCAGGCGGTGTGGTCGCTTTTTTGCCCGAGTTCCAATTTCAGAGCCGACAGGGAGAGGTTGATGTCCATGAGAAAGGTGAGCAGTGAAAGGATGAGCGACACCAGGCAGAGAATGAACAGGGCGGCGTTGAGCAGAACAGCCTCCGCATGGAAGAATGCGGTGGAGAACAGAGCGATGACTAGAATCGCCGCGAGCAGTGCGCTCAGAGTGGCAAAGGTGATGGCGACGCGCAGCAGTCGCGCGCGTTTGAGCAGGATTTTAAGTTGCGGTTTCACGCGCATTTTCTCCGCCTCAGGAGCAGTGAGAAGGGTGTCTGCGTGCTGCCGGGACCGATCAAGCACCCGGCCAAAGCGGTTGGTCATCGACAGAATGAGCAACCCTACGCCGGAAATCAGTATGACCGGACTAACCGCAGTCTGAACAATGGACGTGTACTCTGTAAAATGCATCTCGGACTCCGTGCCTCCCACTGGAGGTCAAGGTCGGCGATGGTGCCGGGTGAGGCAAGCATAGACTGGCTGACAGCCTGCGCTGGGTATGATTTAAAGTATGGGCGGGCTGGTAGGGAAAACTATGCGGATTCTCCCTTGCGATCACTCAGCCATACCGCCCCCCGCCTACGCCCACCATCCAAAGCGGCAGAGGGCTGCCGCACTCCACGAACTGGCGTAACATTGCTCCCCCTTTCCCCTTTCATCCCCCCTACTTTAAATCACGCCCCCCTGCACTTCAGCTGTTGGCTAGGGCGGGCTAGAAGTCCGCGCTACTTTACTTCCGTGTCGCGAGGTATTCCATGATGTCGCGGAGCTGGGCGCGGCTCAGGTTGTCGCGCTCGGTCTCGGGCATCGAGGAGGGGGCGCTGGTGCGTGTCTTGATCTTGTTTGCCGGAACGCTGGCTTGCTGGGGTTTTCCCGCGGCGTCGACGGTTTCGACCTTCAGGTTGCCGTTGGCCTCATCGAGAAGACGGCCGGCGACGGTGGAGCCATCGGTAAGTTCCAGTACCACGATTTGGAAGCCTTTTGCGATGTGCTTGTTTGGGAAAATGATGCTTTCGAGGATGTAGTTTCGATCCTTCTCCGCGCCGATTTTGGTGAGGTCGGGGCCGACGAGGCTGTCTCCGCCCTCGCACTTGTGGCACTTGAAGCACTGGGCAGTGTTGTGCTCGCGGAAGGTCTTCTTGCCGCGCACCGGGTCGCCGCCTTTCAGCGAGAGCCGATAGGGTGCCAGCGGGTCATTGGCGGGGAGTGAGGTCTTGTATTGGGCCACCTTGGCGGAAAGGCCCCCGCGCTTCTTTGCGGCTTCGTAGACGTCGAGCTGCACCTCGGGGGCGAGCTGTCCTGCGATGAGTTGATCCATGAGTCCGCCGATGAGTTTCTCCGCATCGGGGGATTTGCTCTCTGCGAGTGCGAGGACCGCGCCCTGTTTCTCAATTGCGGGCGCGCCGGAATTCAGCACCTGGCCGATGGCCTTGAGGGCGGCTGTGGGGTCTGAGGCCACGAGGGATTTCAAGCCCGTCGCGCGCAGCTTTGCGTCCTTGTCGGTGAGGGCCTCGGTGGCGGCGGCTCCGAGTCGCGGGGAGTTCAGCTTGCCCATGGCTTCGAGCGCCTTGATGCGGGTGTTCTTCGCCGCCTTGTCGTCGGCGGCAATCGCGTAGAGCGCGTCGTCCATGCCGGGAAGCTTGAGGGCGGCTGTGGTGTCTGCCGCAGCCTCCTGCACGCTGGGACTCTTCAAAATAGCGGCCATCACGGGTGTGAGGGCTCCGGTGGCCTCCTCCGCGCCGCGCTTGGGCAGGGGACGCCATTGGTTCGTCAGGCGATCCTTCGGATTCGGGTTGGCCCACAGCGCAAGGGCCATGAGCGATTGGCGTCGCGCCGTTTCGTTGGCCTGGGAGTCTGCCGCGCAGGCTGCGAGCGCCTTTGCATTCTCGCTTTGGCCGAGGCGGTAGTTGGCGTTCACCACGCGCAGCCAGATGTCGCGCTCCTTGATGCGCTTTTCCGTGATGAGCCTCGCCAGCGCGGGCATCGCCTCGGGAATCGGCACATCGTAAACCGCGCGCGCTGCCTCAAGCACGATGGTCTCGTCGCCGTCGTTCAGGAAATTTTGAACCAGTGCGCTTTTCTGCCGGCGCAGGCCGAGTAAGGCGCCCGCGCGCACCGCCGTGTTGGCGTCGGAGGCCTTGGCGGCGAGCTGTTCGGGGTCGGCGCAGCCTGCGAGGCCCATCACCGCGCCATGGCGGAGAATGGGGTCCTTGTCCGCGTTTTCCGCGAGCATGACGAAGAGCGGCTCCACCGCGCCTTTGTGGGCGGACTTGCCGAGTGCCAGCGCTGCGTAGAAGCGGGCGCGGGGATAGCCGTCCTTGAGCAGTCCGGTGAGCTTGTCGTTTGCGCCGGTGAAGCGGTTGTCGCCCAGCACGCGCGCGGCCTGTGCACGCACCTCCTGTTCGCCATCGCCGAGCAGCGCAGCCACGTTGGCGAGAGCCTGGGGCTGCTTGCCTCCAAGCTGGCCGAGACCCCACACGCCATGCACGCGGGCCAGGGTATTCGCACCTTTCTGTGCGGCCTCGGTGAGCACTGCCAGCGCGCTTTTCTCCGCGAGCGCAAACTGCGCGGCCTGCCGCACGCGCTGATCTTCATGGCCGAGCAGCTTTGAAATTTCGGCATCCTTCTTCCCGCTCATGCCCTCGGCGATGAGCTTCTTTGTCTCCGCCTGCTTGGCGGCGTCGGCGTCGGGGGCGGTGAATTTGTAGATGCGCCCCTTGTTCACGCCGCTCCAGCTCTCCACCCAGTCGAGCACATAGAGCGAGCCATCGGGGCCGAATTCCACGTCGGTCGTCAGCACGCCCTTCACGAAATCGCGGCGCTGCTTCACCTTGTGCCATGCGCCGGAGGGCTCCAGTGCGATCTCGTGGACCACGCTGGATCCCGCGCCGCCGCGGAAATCGCTCAGGAAAAAGCGGCGGCTGTATTTTTCCGAAAGGCCGGTGCCGGGATTATAGGTGAGGCCGCTGGGGCCGTTGCTGATATTTGCAATCGGCGGGATGATATAGCGGGCCTTCTGCCCTTCCTTGTCGCTCCAGAGCAGTTCGCGATTCCAAGGGCCACGATCCTCGAGGTACTGGAAAGTCATGCGCCATCCGCAATCGCCGCCCTCCACGAGCTGCACAAAGCGGGCTTGATCGCCGCTGTCGGAGTTGTTGTCGCCGGTGAAAAGATTGCCCCATTCGTCGAAGGCAAGTTCCTGGGGATTGCGCACGCCCACGGCAAAAATCTCAAAACCGGTGCCATCGGGATTGCACCGCATGATGCTCCCGGTGTCGCTCGCCTCCCATTGGCGGCCTTCCTTGTCCTTCACGTTGATGCCGCGGTCGCCGATGGAAAAATAGAGTTTGCCGTCCGGCCCGAAACGCAGGCCGTGCATGTCGTGTCCGCGAAATGCGAACTTCACGCCGAAGCCCGAGAGCAGCCTGTCTTTTGCCTCCGCCTTGCCGTCGCCATTGCTATCGGTGAAGCGCCACAGGCTGGGGATGTTTGTCCACCACACCTGGTTGCCGCGTGCGAGAATGCCCGCTGCGGTGCCATCGAGCGCCTCGCGGAAGCCGTCCGCGTAAATCGTGCTCTTGGTCGCCTTTCCGGCGCCGGTCGCATCTTCCACCAACACGATTCGCTCCTCCTGCTTTTCAAAAGCCTCCGCGAATTTCTTCGGGTCGGGGTAGAACTTCTTCATCATCGCCAGACGGTCATCCGTCGTGCGTGCGGCGATGTCGTCGTCGAGCCAGTTCATGTGGCCGCGATTATCCACCACGCCGCCGGTGAGCGGCTTGCCATTCTCAGTGCGGCCTTCCTGGCGGTAGCTCTCGGAGACATACCAGCGCCCGCGCTCATCCGGGGAGAACGCGACGGGGTTGGAAACGAAAGGCTCATTTGCCCACAGTTCCACCTTCATTCCCGCATCAAACTTGAAGGTCTTGATGGCGTTCGTGCCGTCCTTGGCTCCCGCCTCCGTTTTGCCGTCACCATGTCCGGCAGGCTCGCCGGCCGCAAAAATGGGACCCGCAAGAATGGTTAATGTGGTGATAAACAGGCTGCTTTTCATGTCAAAGGGCGCGAAAGATAGTGAACAACTTTATCAGCGCCACCTTAGAGTCTCTTTGTGGCGGCCACATGGCGGGCCGGAGAGAAAATAGTGGCTCAGCTCGCATAAAAACGTTTCCCCAGCCACGCATGGAGAGGCACGCAAATGAGCAGCGCGAGGGCGCAAATAAGCGAGTCGGGTGTTTTGCGGAGCGCGGTGGGAACTGAAGGAGCGAGGCAGAGCGCAGCCTGCATCACCGGGAGGATGCGAATGAATCCCCCAATGCGCGGCGCAAGCGGCGGCGCGGGTATTTTCATCAACTGGCCGGTATTCATGGCGCACAGAACGATCGCCATGAACCAGAGGGTGGGGGACTGGTCGATGAGGATGGGCTGCGTAAAATCCTTCAGAACGTAGTAACCAATGAGCAAGGCCCCGAGAGGCATGAATCGCGCAAAACGCGGGTAGTCCACTTTGGTTTCGTGGCGCGCGAGGTTCGTTACGGCCATGATGTAAAACCCGGTCAACGCCCCGGAAAACATGCCGATTCTAAATAGTGCCTCTCCCCGCATCCACGCATGAGGGAGGAGCATCGCGCCGATCAGCGGTTCCATGGGCGCGAGCAGTGGCGCGAAGAGTAAAAATGTCTGATCCGGCCCCAGGCCCACCGCCGCGCCGATACATGCGCTGAGCGCGCGGCATACGCCCATGTTTAGGGCGCCGAGAAACGGGATGCGCTTGGTGAGGAAATTATACAGTGCGATATGCACAAGCAGGCCCACGCCGACAGCCACTGCGAAATCTCCCGCGCACCATTTCAGCAGACCGAGCCCGATTACCGAGAGCGCGAGCACTGCCCCCCAGGCTGCGCCCTTGCTGATTGCGCCGCTGGGCAGCGGGCGCTTGGGGCGGTCTCGCAGATCCTCCTTCAGATCCGCGATGTCATTCATCGCAAGGCCGGCGGCATACAGGCACAGACTCGCCACCAGTGCGGGCCACACACGTGCATCCAGGCGGCCGCCGGTCGCGATCAAAAATGCCGCGAGCGGATCACCGGGGACCGTCAGCAGATTCGGCGCACGAAACAACTGGAGCCACGCCTTCATTCCGTGGGCCTGGACTTTGGGGGAATGGGAGGTTTGTCTGTGGACTTTGCCTTCGACGCGCCGCTGCGTTTCTGGTTCTCAGTCTTGGGCGGGGAAAACGCGCCCTGATTGGAAATCCAGCGTTTCCGTGGTGCCCTGCGCGGTTCTTTCATGTGCTCGTGCTTCATCCCGTGTAGTCCAGCTATTCGATGCCGAGCCGTTTGAATGTGTCGTCCACCCAGCGCAGGTGGTGATCCAGCGAGCAGAGCGATTCGATTTCCGCCGCCGGGATCTTCGCGATGATCTCTTCCTCCACGCAGAGGTTTTCCAGCAGGGCCTTGTCGCCCTGCCATGTCTTCATGGCCGCGCGCTGCACTGCCTCGTAGGCCGTCTTGCGCTCCAGGCCGCGCTCGGTGAGCTTCAGCAGGATGGTCTGCGAGTGGTAGAGTCCCTTGGTGATTTCCAGGTTCCGCTTCATGTTCTGTGGATACACGATCAGCCGCTCCACGAGCTTCTTCAGCGACACGAGCATGCTGTTCATGAGGATGCACGAGTCGGGGAAAATCACGCGCTCCACCGAGCTGTGGCTGATGTCGCGCTCGTGCCACAACGCCACGTTTTCCAGCGCCGCCATGGCATTGCTGCGCACGAGGCGGGCCTGCCCGCTCAGCTTCTCACCGGTGATGGGGTTCCGCTTGTGCGGCATCGCGCTGCTGCCCTTCTGGCCTTCCTTGAAGAACTCCTCCACCTCCAGCACCTCGGTGCGTTGAAGATGGCGAAACTCCGTGGCCCAGCGGTCGATGCTGCTCGCGATGACGGCGAGCACGGTGTGGAATTCCGCGTGCCGGTCACGCTGAATCACCTGGGTTGCCAGCGTGGCGGGAGTCAGTCCCAGTCCTTCACAGACCCGTGTCTCCACGAGGGGATCGAGATGCGCGTGGGTGCCGACTGCGCCGCTGAGCTTGCCCACGCGGATGCGCGGCTGCACTTGCTCGAAGCGCTCGAGGGCGCGGCCAAACTCATCCCACATCAGCGCAAGCTTGAGCCCAAATGTGATGGGCTCCGCGTGGATGCCATGGCTGCGCCCAATCATGGGGACCATCTTGAATTCCAACGCCCGCTTCGCGATGACCTCGCGCAGCTCGCGGAGGTTCTTCAAAATGATGTCGCTCGCCTGTGCGATCTGCACGGCCAGCGTCGTGTCGAGCACGTCCGAGCTCGTCATGCCCTGGTGCATCCAGCGGCACGCAGGCCCCACGTAGCTCGCCACGTTTTCGAGGAACGCGATGACATCGTGATTCGTACGCAGTTCGATTTCCTCCACCTCGGAGAGCACGAATTTTCCCTTCGCACGGATGGTTTCGGCGTCCTCCTTGGGGATGTGCCCCAGCTCCGCCTGCGCCTCGCACGCGAGGGTCTCTATCTCGAGCCAAATCTCATATTTGCGCTGGTCCGCCCAAATGGCCCCCATCTCCGGTAACGTATATCTGGAAATCATGAACCTCTACACATGAAGCCCCGTGGGGCAGTCGGCAAGGATGGAGTGCATTTGGGATTTATGGTTTACGATTTGTGATTTTGGGGCGCTTGCGAGGGATGGGGGGCTGTAGGGGGGGGGCTGAATCTCCCAACGCGTTTAGCGGGAGGGTGAAGAATGGCACGGTGGCTACTCAGTAGGCGGGCAAAACCTTTAGAAGCAGTCAGTGCGAGCAAAAATCGATTACTCATGCTCAGAAGTGATTCGAAATAAAGGGGGGATATTCTTGTTTCGGGGAGTAAGCGTAAATATCCTCAATCCCTTTTTGGTTACGGAATTTGGCCTTACGATAAGATTGGCATTATCAAGATCTTTAAGAGTATGAACGTAATCCTGCTCGTCGGCAAAATCAAATATGGCTTTAAGGCGATCCACATCAGACAACAGGCGTTTGAGCGCACTTTTGCTTGCCTGAGATATATCTTCTGATTCTTCGAAAAAACACGCCGTATCATTTAGTGCAGATCCTTTTATTTCGATAGATTCGGGAGGGATTCCGAGACCTGAAGAGAGGCATTCACGCAATTTTACGAATCCGCGCTGAGTGTAAGCTGCAGCCAAAATAACAATTTGTGTGAAACACTTTAACCCGCGAAGAAATTCATGTTTGATATTCTCAATTTCAAATAAACGCTGCGTCTTAATATATGGTTCATTAGGTTTATCCTCTGAAAAATAGTGCCACTTAAAGTTTTTCTCGAGTTGTGAGCCGCTCATTATGATCTCCGCTAAAATAACCAGTTTCATATCAGATCCTTTGTATTCGGCGATCTTAAATACAGCATCGTCTAAAGCGAGTGAGCGGATTACCTCTTGCCCTTCTTGGGTAAGAGTAAATAACCTATGGACCCCTCCATGGTCAGTAGGGCTCTTTGTCGAAAAAACAATGGCCCCGTCCTTAAATTGGGATACATTGTTCGCAAAGGCTATTACATGGTCCTTTGTTATGCATTGATGGGCAGCAATGACTTCGAGTAAAATCGAGGCCTCGGGGGATTCAAATTGCTCTAGCCAACGCAGCAAAGCGCGCTCAGAATCACTGACATCGAGGATGTGTGATGAAGTATAATGATTGCACTGTATAACATTGGCGGCTCGGTTGAAACATGAGTTGGCGCGTAGTTCCTTTGAGATCCAAGATCTGTCATCGATGCACTCAAGTATTTCTGGCGGCACAGAGTGCTGATCCGCTCCAAAAAGTGTATCGGAACGTTTTCTAATCACCTCATAGGTGGCCCTAATAATATCGTCGGCTAAGAAGAGAATCGTCCTATCGGTTGATTGTGCCAAATAGACAAGTGCCTTCCGCAAAGCTCCAGCATGCTCGGGCCGTAAAGGTTCAAGCAAAATTGAAAAGCTGCCAAAGCGGCAGACTGAAAATGGGCTTTGAGCTATGACATCTCCGTTTGCGGAAATCAGGCTCGTATCATCAATTTTCAGCTCGTAATCCTCTCCGTTCTCAATTTTGACGCGCTTCGCCCGTTTTAGAATTTCGTTCACATCCGCGATGGGTAGGTTTACGCCAGTGGACTGTGAGCCATAAATAATTAATGCAAGTGAAGTAAACTCGTTTTTTATTTGATTCAAAATATCAACTCCTTGAATTCCGAGATAGGTATGATTTGACGTCCACCTCAAGCTCCGAAGGATGGAATCCATCAGTTCTGCTAACGATTTATCAGAAGGAAAGTTGACCGGTGCAAAACTCATTCGTTTTCCGAATTCAGACGCTTCACCTGTAATCGATAGATAGACTTCTAACGTCTTTCCGTAAAAAGTCGGGGCTCGCTTACTAGATGTGTAAAGACCACTTGAAATGAGCCAGTGCGAGAACCTTGCCGCTGCCTCGAACTTGGAGTGGTCTATCACAAAAGGTGTTGCGGAGTGGATGGGTGTAAGGCTTGAACAGAGAAACTCTAGGAAAGCTACTTGTTGATTGTCATCGAGTGATGGTGGAATTAAAGCGTTGATGGACGATGCTGCAACCTGGGCATAGTGTTTATAAGGTAATAATTTATGTTTAGATGCAGTGAGTTTCTCACGAAGGATGTTCCAAGCGGTGGGTAAATCGTTGTTTCTGCTCTGTATATTTGTTTGATCAGCAATCAAAAGTTTTGAACCCAATGCGCTAGCTGGAATAGCAGGGTCTAAAGTTGCAGCTAGCAAACCAAAGCCTTCAGTGAATATATTGGCTACGCCCATCGAATTCGGAACATAGTTATCTCTAAAGTTTTCAAGTGTTCTAAATAGCCGCGTAATAATGGTTATCGCTCCAACGAGGCCAACGGTGGTTTGAAAAAGCCTATCGAGGTCTGATGAGTCCGACGGGAATATGTAGATATTATTAACGAATGGAAATCTTGATAGCTCAATACTTGAGGAGATTATGCTTAGGGAGACGCTGAATAATGCCTATTCTGCGATTTGAGTGAAAGAAAAGAGGGGCTTGGTAAGTCGCTGAAGCAAAAATGGCACAGCGGCTATGC
>JAYUWZ010001089.1:0-2561 GCA_043753265.1 Verrucomicrobiaceae bacterium | reverse complement strand
CTTCAACGCCCGACGAGGGCAGGCCTATCTTGTAAAACATGCCGCCGGGGAGAGTCGTTCCGCCCAGCCGATCCCCCGTGCGTACGACTTCCACCAAGCCGCCGGGTTCGGCGACCGCGAGTACGTGCCGCCCTGTATTCATGGCCAATTGCAGTATCACTTGATTGCCCGTGCTCTGGCCGCGTCCCTGCCCGGGGCTGGCGTCGATGGTTTTCAGGATGCGGAAGCTCCTGACCTTCTCGCGTGGCACAAATCCCACATCGCCCTCGCGAATCAGCAGACGCACTTCTGTTCCGCCGGAGGGCAGCCACCACGCTCCGATGTCATTCAGCACTGTTGCCGCAGGGCTGCCCGTTCCGCGCTTAACCGAACCCAGAATAATAATACCGGATTCGCTGCCACCCGCCACGCCTGTTCCTTCTTTGATTGATACGTTGTTGATGGAAAGAAACAGTGCGCCACCGGTGCCCGGTGCGGTGAAGCCCGTCCGCGCGAGAATTTCGAAGGTGCCATTGCGTCCATTGCTCACGACCACCTTGTCGTTCAGCGTGGTGATTCCCGGGCCTTCGATGTACGCGATGAGAGCCACATGGCCGAGGTTGTCGGTCACTGGATCGAAGAGGCGGCGGAAGGTAGCGCCCGCCAAGCCAGGGACAGGATCGCCCACTCGCAGCACGGCTGTGCCATTCACAAAAAGAGCGCTGTTGCCGGTGGCGATGGGCCGCCAATGCCCCACAAACGCAATCTGCCCGGCGTCATTGATGGAAGGCGGGCCAAGGGTGGTCCAGACGGCATTGGCCTCAATGCCACTGCCCGGCTGGCCCGAGCCGGGCACCGGATCGCCTTGGATGAAAAGCACCTCGTTTGCCGCAAAGCCACAGGTCGCAAGCATCGCCGCCCCAACTGAGAGCAAAGCGCTCCGGCACCGCGTGAAGAATCCGGAATTTGCAAGATGGCTCATGTATAGGAATCGCCGGGGCGAACCGGTGTGGCTGTGCTTCATCTGCTGTCCCTCCCAAATCGGACCTCGCTCGTTTTATTGATACCCACGTAATGAACGATGCGATATCCATGCACTCAATGAAAGACCGAACCCTCGCCATCGTCGCTTTTGCCATATCGATCGCCGCCCTTTCCTATTGCGGATGGCTCCACCGGCATTCGCAGGCGATGGCAATCGAGGCACTGCGGCAGCGGGAGAGCGAGCTGGTGCGCAATGCGACGCCTCGATTTAGAGATCTCTACGCGGATATGATGATGGGAAGTTCAGCCTTCAATGGGGGAGGTTTCAATCCGACAACGCTTGAGGAATTGCTCCGGCCAGCGGGGGAAATCGCCAAGCGCATGGCCGGCGGCTCTGATGAAACGGAGGTCGCGCCGGTAAAGCCGGAGGCCAAGTGAGATAGCTGTGGTGCAGATGGTATTATGGTAATGGGACGTGGAGCGTTGGGTGCCTGGGCGCGCTTCCTTAGCGTTGTGAATTCCACGGGATCTTTCACTGCGTTACACTCCGTTCAAGATGACATCGAATTTTGAGGAGGGGACCGCGGAGCGTTGACTTGCGATTCGTCCTCTCCGCGTAGCAGCGTTGGGCCTTTTTGAGGGGTGGTAAGTCTGCAAACGCTGCCTTGCTCTTGGGATTACGCATCTCGATTCTTTCCCTTACAATGCGCAAACTTCTCCCAGCTATTGTCGTGGCTTTGGACTTTGCCGCATCGGCGGTGGGGGCTGAGCCCAAGCCTGTGCCGCATATGCAGGCCATTCCGCTTCCGCAGGATGCTGTCTCGCTCCAGCGCGATGGGGTGGAACTGGCGCGGCTGCATTTTGCAAAGTCGCAGCGCCGTCCTTTTGTTTTCCCGGTGAATGGCCCCTCCGGCCGCTCGCTCACGCGCATGGGGCACCCGCGCGATCCGGAGTCGCACAGCCACCATAATTCGGTATGGCTCTCGCACCAGTTTGTCGGGGGCACGAATTTTTGGGAGGATCGCGGGGGACGCATTGAGCATTTGCGCGTGCTGCGCTTTGAGGACAGCGACGAGGCTGCATTTGTGGAGACGGAAAACGCGTGGCTCGATGTTGCCGGCAAACCGGTGCTGCATGATCGCCGTCGTGTCACAGCCAGGGCGCTGCCTGCGGGCGAATGGCTGTTGCAGCTCGATGTCCAGCTCGAGGCGCGCACTGCCGACGTACCGCTCGCGCAGACCGCATTTGGCATGCTCGGTGTGCGCATGGCGAAGACGATCGGTGTGGCTGATGGTGGAGGCAGCATTCGGAATAGCGAGGGGGGCGTCGATGAGGTCGCTTGCTTCCGCAAGCCAGCGCGCTGGATGGATTACAGCGGGCCGATCACCACGACGGCGACGGAGGGGATCGCGCTTTTTGATCACCCTTCAAATCCCAATCATCCGGTGCCATTTCACTGCCGCAACGATGGCTGGATGGGGGCGGCGCTTACTTTCGCTGCGCCGCTAACCGTCAAGGTCGGAGAGCCGCTGCGTCTTCGCTATGCGCTTTATATTCATAGTGGGATGGCTGTTCCGGAAAAAATCGAGGCGCAGTGG
>JAYUWZ010001088.1:0-2568 GCA_043753265.1 Verrucomicrobiaceae bacterium | reverse complement strand
GAAATTTTACATATTCTGCACTCGCCCCCGGCATTCGCCAATGGGTATGGGCGGTGATGCGAATTGCCGTCCTTTCAGATACTCATGACAAGCTGCCTGAGAAGGTATGCATGCGGATTGAGACGGCGGATGAAATCTGGCATCTCGGAGACGTCTGCGCGCCGGTGGTGATTTCGACCTTGGAGACGATTGCGCCGGTGCGGGTGGTGCTGGGTAATTGCGATGGCGAGCAGCCCTGGCCGCTCACGCTAAGCATTAAGCGCGAAGGATTCCGTTTCCATTTACAGCACATCCCGACCCTGAGCCCGCCAGAGTGCGACGTGTTCCTTCATGGGCACACCCACGTGGCGCGCGACGAGAAGATCAAAGGCGTGCGCTTCCTGAATCCCGGATGTGTTGCACGCCCGAAGGGAACGCCTCCGAGCTTTGCATGGCTCACGCTCGAAGAGGGACGGATCATTTGGAAGACGATGATCATTTGAAACAACGCCCGGCAGGGACGAGCCGCCGGCTCGTCCGCGAAGTGGGGATTTGCAAAGGATATGAGAGCCCCGACTGGATACGCGGCCGCACGGGCCGCGCTGCCTACCCCTCAATACACTCCCGTGCCCACGCCAAGTATGCAGGATGCACATCTGCAACTTGCAGGACAACAATCTCCGGGACCTCGTAAGGATGCAACTCCTTGATGCGCGCCATGACCGACTCCACGGGAGCCGTGGTTTTGAAGATCACAATCACTTCCGCGCTCGTCTCTACAGCGCCCTGCCAGCGATAAATGCTCGTGACGCCGGGGATGAGGTTGCCGCACGCGATGAGCCGTTCCTCCAGCAGGGTGTGCGTGACTTCGCGGGCGATTTCGTCGCTGGGAAAAGTGCTGAGGATAATCCGCAACGGGGATTCAGTCTCGTTCACGGCGAAAGCGTTTAGCGTGTTGCGCCGCAGCCGCCTTCGAGTGCGGTGAATTCCTCGTCGTCCTTCGGCACCGGCAGCGAGTGGGCTGGCACTGCAGGGCGCGTCACGGCTTGTTGGCGGGCGATCCAGCCTCCACCGAGCACCTCGTCACCGCGATAGCACACCGCGGCCTGGCCGGGGGTGATTGCGCGCTGCGGAGTGTGGAGCTTTACGCGGGCCTCGCCATTTTCACCAGGATACACCGTCGCGGGAGCCCCGGGATT
Source organism: Verrucomicrobiaceae bacterium (assembly GCA_043753265.1). Taxonomy (GTDB): domain Bacteria; phylum Verrucomicrobiota; class Verrucomicrobiia; order Chthoniobacterales; family Chthoniobacteraceae; genus SXWH01. The sequence goes on along the minus strand of JAYUWZ010001088.1, from coordinate 1,390 downwards.
TGAGTAGCGGATTTTCACCGTGGCCTCGAAGGGCGCGCTGCTGTCGCAGTGCCAGGAACAATGCGTGGCGGTGAATTCGTCGCAGATGAGATCCTCCGCCTCACCGATGATTACGGTTGAAGAAGCAGGGTCGATGTCCACGACATAGCGCGGAGTCGCCGAGCCGCCGGGCAGGCCCTTGCGCTGGCCGATGGTGAAAAGCTCGATGCCGTCATGTGGCCCGAGGTCGTTGCCAGCGGTGTCGCGCAGGCGGCCGGGGTGAAATTCCTTCTCGCCCATGTGCGACCGAAGGAAGGCCTTGTAGTCATTACCGGGCACGAAGCAGATCTCCTGGCTGTCCTGCTTGTCGGCGGTCTTCATGCCAAGCTGGCGTGCGATGGCGCGAATCTCGGTCTTCTCCATTCCGCCGAGCGGCAGCAGCACGCGCTGTAGTTGCGCCTGCCGGAGGCTAAAAAGGAAATAGCTCTGGTCTTTGCGAGGGTCGCGGCCCTTGCGCAGGATGGTGCGGCCCGGCAGATGCTCGGCGATGGCGTAGTGGCCGGTGGCGATGTAGTCCGCGCCGATGGCCTTTGCCTTCCCCCACAGGTTGCCGAACTTCACCTTTTCATTGCACATCACGCAGGGGTTTGGCGTGCGGCCAGCCTTGTACTCGGCGGTGAAGTAATCGATCACCGCGCGCTCAAAGTTTACCGCTTCATCCACCACGTAATGCGGGATGCCGAGTGCGTGGGCCACGCTGCGGGCATCGGCGATGGCCTGCGGGCCGCAGCATTTGTCCTCCGCGCGGGAGATGCAGTCCTGGGGCCACACCTTCATCGTCACGCCGACCACCTCGTAGCCTTGTTGCTTGAGCAGGTAGGCGGCCACGCTGGAATCGACGCCGCCGCTCATGCCCACGACGACGCGCACGCCGTTGTTGGCATTGGATGGCTGGGAATCGGATTCGGTGACAGACATGATTTTGGCAGCCCGCACTCTCCGCGAAATACCGGCGGAAACAAATGGTTTTTTGCGAAGCAGACGCGTGATGTCAGCGATGGCGATGTGAAATACGCCACTGGCATGACACTTTCTTTCCCACGGGACTTACTTTGGTGGCTTCTTCCTGGCTCGGGAGCTTTTGCTTGGAGGAAGGTGCCAGGGGGCCCTGATGAACTGGGCCACCTGGGCTTCCAGCGCGGCTAGAGCGAAGCTGATTTTTTTGAAAAAGGAGGGGTTGTGGGGAACCAGGATGAATCTCGGGTGCCGCGACCAGAGATCCCGGAGTCGGCGGTCAAGCTTCACGGCCTGCTCCAGCGATTCATTGCGCACCGGGTTTCCACCTTCGATGCTGATGCCTCCGACCGCTGCGGTTTCGAAGAAGATCACCGTGTCGTAGCGCGTCAGTTCC
>JAYUWZ010001087.1:0-2569 GCA_043753265.1 Verrucomicrobiaceae bacterium | reverse complement strand
GCATTCTCTTTCCGATTGGAGATGGAAAAGAGAATGACTCCCTCAAGCATTGAGGCGATGTTCAATACTGCAAATCCTGAAGCATATAAACGGCGGAGCGATGACAAAAGTGGGTGGCAACGACAAATTGCACGCATGGAGAAAGAGCTGCAGGATTCAAAAACTGATGAGGAGCGCGCCGCGATTAAATCTGAACTGGCGTTCGCGAAGTCTGCCAGTGCTGGTTCCAGGCGAATCCAGATTCCGAAGGATACGGATTCAGCAAACGCAAAGCTTGCTGAATTGAAGAAGCTGGTCGCTGCTGAGACGAATGAGGAGAGGAAACAAAAATTGACCCTGGAACTGGCTGCTTATGAAGCCGGTCTTAAATTCGCTACAGGAGATTTTACGCCGGATAAAAGTTCACCCACTTCAGCGAGTGCGAATCTGGAAGACCCTCAAAAGCAAATTGAGAATCTTTCACTGCTCCTTTCTCTCGCAAAGGGTAGCGGGGCAAGTTTCCAGCCGGAGATTTTTGAAGCGCTTAAATTGTATCCGCTGGCGTCACTCAGTGATGCTCACCGCATTTTAAAGCTACGAGTGATTGCTATCTCGTTGGCCCGCCATGGCCGGCCTTCTGAGAAATGGACAAAGACCGGTATCGAAAAACTTCTAGCTAGCTATCCAGCAGTGGGCACAGAGGCGCTCAAACTCAATCGCGAGCTTTCCCAAACCCTCGTTTGGCTGAGTAACCCAGAACTTGGCGACTTCGCCGCTGATGCGAAGGCAGATACCGTTTCCGCGAAAGATCCCAGCAAGCCTGTTCCGAATCCCGGCGCCAATGTGCACGCAGGCCGTAAGGGCGCGGATTTCCAAGCTACGCTCGGCACCCAGATCATCGAGAAGACCCTCGCGCTCCTCGATGCCGCGCCGACGCAGGAGGAGCAAATCTACTACGCCCTCTGCCTCCGCTGGGGACACGGGTGGACGCCCGAGCAGCGCCTGCGCTACTTCCGCTGGTTCCACCAAAAGGCGTCGCGCTACACAGGTGGCAATTCCTTCGCCAAGTTTGTCGACAAGATCCGCGACGACGCCGCATCGCGGGTGCCGGAGAGTGAGCGCGCCGCGCTGACTCAATGGCTGCGCCCGATGATTGCCAGCAAGCCCGCCGCGCCGCCAAAGCCGTGCGACTTTGTGAAAGCCTGGACGCTCCCCGAGCTCGAGACCGCGCTTGACGGGCTCAAGGCCCGCAAGGCCGACCTCAAGCGCGGGGAGGCACTTTATGCCGGCGCGCAATGCGCCCAGTGCCATCTCTACAAGGACACTGGCGGCAACGTCGGCCCCGACCTCACCGCAGTCGCTCAGCGCTTTGGCCGGAAGGACATCCTCGAAGCCACCATCGACCCCAACAAAGCCGTGAGCGACCAATATGCCATGGTCACGCTCACCGTGACGAAGGCTGGCGGCGGCGGCACCGAGCAGGTCAGCGGCCTCGTTCAGGAGGAAACCAGCGCTACCATCACGCTCCTCACCGACCCCGTCGCTGGGAAGACTGCGAACTACTATACCAATGTGATCAAGGCCCGCGAAAAGGCCAACGTAAGCATCATGCCCCCGGCCCTCCTCAATACATTGAGTGCCGAGGAAGTAGCCGACCTGCTCGCATACATGGGGGCGAAATAACGTCCAACGCCCAATGGGACAGGCGACGGAGGAAGCCTCCCGAGCAATCACAGCGGCGAAGCCGTCGCCAGCCCTCAATCCCCTCCAAAGGCGGCGTCGCGCTTACGGTTGCTGCTCGGCTCCGCTCGCACCCTGCGGGCTGCCTTCGGCAGGCTTTCTCGCTCCGCTCGAATGCCGCACGCAGTCCAAGGCGCTCCGCGCAGAAAGCCCCGCCCCTGGCACCCAGTTGCTTCTTCGCATTTATTTGAGTGTTGGACGTTGAGCTTTGGATGTTGGATGCTTTTCCAATGCCCATCTCCGACGCCCAGCTTTCCGCGCTCAAGGCTGCCGCAAAGGCTGCCAGCCAGCACGCCTATGCGCCCTACAGTGAGTTTTCAGTGGGTGCTGCGGTGCTTTCCGAGACCGGTGAAATTTTCGCCGGGTGCAATGTGGAGAACGCCTCGTATGGCCTCACCATTTGTGGTGAGCGCAATGCGGTCTTTGCCTCTGTGGCCGCCGGGCACCGCCGGCTGGTGGCGTGCGCCATCTATGTCCCCGGGGAGGAAGTCGCCGCGCCTTGCGGTGCGTGCAGGCAGGTGCTGCGGGAATTTGGGCCGACCATGCACGTCATCACCACCAGTGGGGGAGGAAAGGAACTACGTTCCACGCTGGATGTGCTACTGCCCCATTCGTTTGGCCCAGAGTCTTTGACCTAGCCTGGAGACTCGATCTTTCCTCAACCCTAGCGGTTTGCCGGGACTGGCTCCTGGTGGACTTCCGCCGTGGAAGCACCGCCACGCGCGAGGCGTGAAAGGACTACTGCCGGAACGATTGCCCACACGGCGAAGGCTACTGGGAACCATGCAATCGTGTGCATGAGGCTCGTGAGGCCTTCGTGGTGGCTGAACCAGCTATCCATCGCGCCGAC
>JAYUWZ010001086.1:0-2569 GCA_043753265.1 Verrucomicrobiaceae bacterium | reverse complement strand
ATCGATTACATCTACCTCTTCGGCGTGAATGGGACCTTCTTGATCATCGGGTGCGCGGTGTTTTGCAGGCGGGATTTCAAGTCGTAGGACAAAGCATTTTGCGAATGTCCAGCGGAGAAATGGCGCGCATCGCGCGATGAAGTAATTTCTCCGCGTGACACAAACAACTGTGCATGTATTCCTCGCCAGCATGAAGAAATTGCTCTCCGCACTCTTTGCGTTCACCACATTCCTCGGCCTCGGCCTCCAAGCCGCCGATGAGGCAAAGCCCGCAGCCGCAGCGCCTGCCGCCAAGGAAGTCGCCGTCATCAAAACTGCCGCAGGCGAAATCGTCGTCGAGTTCTGGTCCGACGTCGCGCCCAAGACGGTCGAGAACTTCGTGGCGCTCTCGAAGAAAGGTTTCTACGACGGCACCGCGTTTCATCGCATCGTGAAAGGCTTCATGATCCAGGGCGGGGACCCGCTGACAAAGGATCCCGCGGCAGAAGCCCGCTGGGGCACCGGCGATCCAGGCTACAAAATCAAGGCCGAGTTCAACGACAAGCCCCACGTGCGCGGCGTCATCTCCATGGCCCGCAGCGCCAGCCCGGATTCCGCAGGCTGCCAGTTTTTCATCTGCCTCGATGAAGCCTCCTTCCTCAATGGCAAATACACCGCATTTGGCAAAGTCATCAAAGGCGAGGACGTTCTCGTGAAGCTCGGCGAGACACCAACATCCGTCTCCGGTAATGGCGAGAAGAGCAAGCCCGTTGAGCGCGTGGGCGTCGAGAGCATCAAGATTATCCCGGCCTCCGAGGTGAAGTAGCACGATTCGCAAGTTGCGTGTTCCCTCCCAGGAGTCAGCCACCACTCACAGTCCCATGCCGTCTCGAAAAGTCACACTCGGTCTCGTCCAAACCTCCGTGGGTCCCAACCTCGCGGAGAATCTGGAAAAGGCAGTGGCGCGTACCATCGACGCCGCAAAGTCCGGCGCGCAGATCATCTGCCTGCAGGAGCTTTTCCGCAGCCACTACTTCTGCCAGATCGAGGATCACAAATACTTCGGCACGGCGGAGGAAATTCCTGGCCCCAGCACGGAGGCTTTTTGCAAGGTGGCAAAGGATCACAAAGTGGTGATCATCGCATCGCTCTTCGAAAAGCGCAGCGCCGGCCTCTACCACAACACCGCCGCGATCATCGACGCCGACGGCTCGCTCATGGGCAAGTACCGCAAGATGCACATCCCCGACGACCCGCTCTTCTACGAGAAGTTCTACTTCACGCCCGGGGACCTCGGCTTCCGCACCTGGCACACGCGCTACGCAAAAGTGGGCGTGCTCGTGTGCTGGGATCAATGGTATCCCGAGGCTGCTCGCCTCACCGCGCTGAGCGGTGCGGAGATCCTGTTCTACCCGACAGCCATCGGCTGGCATCCCAGTGAGAAGGAGCAATACGGCGTGCGCCAGCACAACTCGTGGGAAACCATCCAGCGCGGCCACGCCATCGCCAATGGCTGCTACGTCGCCGCCGTGAACCGCGTGGGCCACGAGGCGCCCGATGGCGGCCCCGGCCTGGAATTCTGGGGGCAAAGCTTCGTCGCCGATCCGGCTGGCCAGATTTTGAAAAAAGCGAGCATCGACAAGGAAGAGAACCTCCTCGTGGAGGCAGACCTCGATTCCCTCGACACGCAGCGCACCCACTGGCCTTTCCTCCGCGACCGCCGCATCGACGCATACGGCGACATCACCAAACGTTTTATTGATTAATGAGCGAAGAATCACCCACGCCCGAAGCTCCCCCCGAGCCGACACCCGCAAAACGCGGTTACCGCATGCCAGCCGAGTGGGAACCCCACACGGCCACCTGGCTGAGCTGGCCGCGCCGCGAAGGCATCTCCTTTCCCGGCGGCGGCGCCTACGACAAAGCCATGCCCGCCTTTGCCCGCATGGTCCACGCCCTCGCGGATTCGGAGCCCGTTCATATCAACGTGTGCGACGCCGCTCATGAGACCGACGTAAAGCGCATCCTCTCCCGCGCAGGCGCAAAGACCTCGCACGTCACCTATCACCAAATCCCCACGAACGAGCCATGGTGCCGCGACCACGGCCCCATCTTTGTCACGCGCACCGAGGAGCCCAAGCTCCTCGCGCTCGACTGGGACTACAACGCGTGGGGATTCAAGTATCCGCCGTTCGACGACGACGATTACGTGCCCACCGCCATCGCTCAAAAGTTCGGCTTTCCCGTCGAATACCCCTGCATGATTCTCGAAGGCGGCTCCATTGACGTGAATGGCGAGGGCCTTCTGCTTACCACCCGTAGTTGCCTGCTCAACCCCAACCGCAACCCCGATCTTTCGCAGGCACAAATTGAAGAACGCCTCCGCGATTGGCTCGGCGTAAAGGAAATCATCTGGCTCGGCGACGGCATCGAGGGAGACGACACGGATGGACACATCGACGACATCGCCCGTTTTGTCAGCGCGGATGAAATCGTCTGCGCTTACGAGGAAGACGAGGACGACCCGAATTTCGAGCCGCTCAAGGCAAACTTCGAATACCTCGCCACCATGACCGCAAAGGGTGGAAAA
>JAYUWZ010001085.1:0-11587 GCA_043753265.1 Verrucomicrobiaceae bacterium | reverse complement strand
CACGTGCGCGTCATCATTCTCAGGCTCGTGGTTCAGGCAGCGGTAATTGGCCACGACCCCGGGCGTGAGCATCTGCTCCAGTTCCTCGCGGGTATTGGGCCGGTGGGTGCCGAGGCCATTGAGCAGCAGGATGTCCTCGCGCCGCGCGCCTGCGGATTCGAGGTATGCGAGCAGCCAGGGGATGAGCCGATCGTTCGGAGTCGGCCGCGTGATGTCCGTGTGGACAATGGTGATCTTTTTTCCCGGCGCGATCTGCGAGCGCAGCGATGGCGCGCCCACGGGCGAGTCGAGCGCGGCGATTACTGCGGCCCTTTCATCGGCCAGCGCGGGCTGGTGCGATGGGACGATGACCGTGGTGCGATCATCGGGCAGTTCCACATCGAGGTGGCCACGGCCGTAGGCTAGGGAGACTTTCATGGTTACTGTACGGTGCTGAGCGAGGTTGCAAACCTCGCCTACTTTACAGGGCCGCGCGCTCCTTGTGCCAGGCGGTGGATTGCTCGTAGGCATGCGCGATTTGCAGCAGGCGGGCTTCCTGGAATGGCTTGCCTATGAGCTGCAGGCCGATGGGCAGGCGCTTGCCCTCGGCATCCGCAAAGCCGCACGGGATGCTGATGCCGCAGGTGCCCGCGAGGTTACACGCGATGGTGAAGATGTCCGCCAGATACATCTTGAGCGGGTCGTCGCTGCGGTCGCCGGCCTTGAACGCGGGCTCGGGTGAGGTGGGGCAGATGATGGCATCCACATTTTCGAACGCCTTTGTGAAGTCGTCGCGGATGAGCGTGCGGACTTTTTGCGCGCGCAGGTAGTAAGCGTCGTAGTAGCCGCTGGAGAGCACGTAGGTGCCGAGGATGATGCGGCGCTTCACCTCCGGGCCAAAGCCCTGCGCACGCGTGTTGCCATACATGCCGATGAGGTCGTCGCCCAGCACGCGCTTGCCGTACCGCACGCCGTCAAAGCGCGCGAGATTCGCCGAGGCCTCCGCCGTGGCGATGACGTAATATACGCTCACCGCGTGCTCCGTGTGCGGCAGCGACACGTCCACGATTTCCGCGCCGAGGCTCTCGTAGTGCTTTATGGCGGCGCGCACCGAGGCGTCCACCAGCGGGTCGATGCCGCTGATGAAGTATTCCTTCGGCATGCCGAGCTTCACGCCTTTCAAATCCTGGCCGAGCAGCGCCGTCGCATCCTCCACCGGCACGTCGAGGCTGGTGGAGTCGAGCGGGTCGCGACCGGAGATCACGTTGGTGAGCACCGCGGCATCGCGCACGGTTTTGGTGAAGGGTCCGATCTGGTCGAGCGACGATGCGAAGGCGATGAGGCCGTAGCGCGAGACGCGTCCGTACGTGGGCTTCAGCCCCACGATGCCGCAGAGCGCCGCCGGCTGGCGGATGCTGCCGCCGGTATCCGAGCCCAGCGCCGCAAATGCCTCACTAGCGGCCACGACTGCGGAGGAGCCGCCGGAGGAGCCACCGGGGATGCGCGAGAGATCCCACGGATTGCACGTGCGGCCAAAGGCGGAGTTTTCCGTGGAGCTGCCCATCGCAAATTCATCGAGATTGCAGCGCCCAAACGGGATGCCCCCCGCGGCGCGCAGCTTGGCAATCACTGTCGCATCATACGTGGAGGTGTAGCCTTCCAAAATCTTCGAGGCCGCCGTGCAGGGCTCGCCCTTTACGTTGATCACGTCCTTGATGGCGATGGGCACGCCGCCGAGCGGGAGCGAGATGTCCGCCTTCCCCGCCAGTGCGCGGGCGGTGGCGAAATCGCGGGAGAGGTAGCCGTGGACCTGTGGGTCCACCGCAAGAATGCGGGCCTCCAGCGCCTCCACCGCTTCCACGGGCGAAGCCTCGCCGGAGCGGAATTTGGACTGAAGGTCGGATATCGAAAGGGATGTCAGGGTCATGAAAATCGAACGGTAAAGGTATCAAAAATGGCCGCTTGGGCCGGGAATGGCTCTCGCGAGTGCGGGAGGGTTGGCTCGGGCTCTTTTAACCACGAGCTGCCGATCCCGCCACAAGAAGGCACCGAAGATGGCCAGGATGTAAACGGCCGTGAACTTCAATCCGATGAGTGCCATTGCAGGCAATACACCGGGAAAAAGCGCAAAAATAAGCAAGGCTATGATGCCATCCACGGGTTCGTTCGCAGCAGGACTTTTCACTCCGGGGTATTCTTTCTCCAGTGTCTTATGAAAAGTTGCATACGCACCGATGATCAGGACGCTTATGCCCACACCTGAAAGAACCCCCTCCACCGCTTTCATCTCCACGCGCAAAAACATTGAGAGCACTGCCGCAAGTGCGAGCAGCCCGTATGCGAGAGTGTAGCGACTTCGCGGGCTCATCGGTTACTCCAGTACCTTGGGCACCACGATGAGCCCGTTCGCCGAGCGCGGGGCATTCTTCAGCATCGCCGCAGCCTCGTACGTTTCACGCGGCACATCCGAGCGGAAGATGTTCTCCACGGCATTCGCGTGGGCGGTGGCCTGCACGCTGGAGACGTCCACCTTGCCGAGCGCCTCCACATGGGCAAGCACCTGCCCGAGCTGGCTCTGGAACTTGGCGATTTCTGCATCGCTCAAATCCAGCCGGGCCAGTTGCGCTACGTAGCGGACGTCGAATTGGTCACTCATACCTGTGATACAGCACAAAAATGGGCGGGGAGGGAAACGGAATTGTGAGGCGGGGCCGCAACGGTTGAACCGCCAAGTCGCCAAGGTGCGCGACACCTGTGCTCACCGCTTCCAGCTTCTGCGCCGCAGGAAAATATCCAACGGCATCAATACGAGCGCTGCGATGAGCAGCCAGTTTGTGAGGTCGCGGGGGCGGAGCCCCATCGTCGCCGGGCTCGAAAAGACCTCGCTTGCACTTGGCGCAAACTTCCCGCGGCCAGCCTCTGCTATCTCGCGCAGCAGCGACTCATTGGTATCCGTGCTCAGAAATTCGCGGGGGTAGCTTCTCGTGTGCGCCAGCGCCAGTCCTCCATCGGGCAAATCCGGCGAGCTGATATTGATCACCGTCGTCCCCTCCTCCGGCAGTGGGAGCGATGCCCGGTAGCTCCCCGGCGCATCCTGAACGGGGGTGATGCTGGGGGTCGAATCATCCGCCATGCGCGCGGTGATGGTGATGGGCAGCCGGTTTCGAAATGCGCCTTCGGGCGTCACGGCGTCGATTCGCAAATCGAGTCGATCTGCGGTCTCGGTACGCGTCACGTCGAACGCGGCGGGGCCACCCTTTCGCAAAAGTCCGCGCACAAATTGCGCCCAGAATTTTCCATACCCCGGCCACGTCATCCACTCGCCCGCCCAGCGCGCTTTGGCATCGCTGGTGAAGGCCGCCGTCTGCCCCAGGCCGTAGCGCCAGGTCGCGAGCAGCGGCTCGCCGCGCTCGGTGGCGAGCAGCACTTCCGCAGTCGGCTTGGGTTTCGTGGCGTTGTATCCCAGCAGCAGAGGGCTTTGCGACCAATCGATGCCTGCCGTGAGATTATTGCGCAGCAGCGGCACGGCCATCGTGGGCTCCTCGATGAGCGACGACTGCGTGACCTTCATCGTCTCCGTGGAAAAAATCTGCGGCAGCGTGGTGGCATCGCTGGTGAGGTAAAAGCGGCCCTGGCCGCGTTCCGCGAGCTGGCGCAGGAATGCGGTGTCCTTGTCCTGCTCCGTGCCCAGCGCCACGACGCTGGTGGTGATCTTGGAGGACACCATCGCGCTCACCAGTTCCAGCGCGGTGCCGCTGCCTTGCGTGCCGTCGGCCTGCTCGCCTGCGCGCTTCTCCTCCGCGTCGGCGGCGTCCGAGAAAAGGATGACGTGCTTGATGCGCGCGTTGACGTCGCGCAGCGCTGCGATGGATTCCGCGAGCGATGTATAAATATAGATGCCGCCCCCGCCCGCGGTGACTGCGAGAATCTTCTGCGCGATGGGTTCCTTCGCCCCGTGCTTGGCGAGCGGAGCCACGATGTGCGTGCGCGTATCCACGGCGAATACGCCAAAGTAATCGCGCGGGCTCAGCACATTTAGCGCGAGCGCGGCACCCTGGTTTGCCAGTGACATCTTCGTCTGCCCGGCGACCTGCGCGGTCATGGATCCGGAACGATCGAGCACGATGAGCAGCGCCACGGTGGGAAGCTCCTGCCGGTCATTATGCTCCATGCGCACCGGCAGCATCTGCTCGACCGGCGTGCGGAAATAGCCGCCGACCCCAAAACTGTTTTCCCCGCCCAGCAACACAAACCCACCGCCAAAGTCCTGTACCCACCGGCGGTAGAGCTCCATTTGCTCGCGCGAGAGCGAGAGCGCGGAGAGGTCGCTGAGCAGGAAAAGGTCGAACTGCTGGAGGTCCTCCAGCGAGCGGGGCGCGCCATTCGGCCCGCGCAAATCCACCTGGATGCGCTCGGCCTGTAATGCATTGGCGAGTGGGCGCGCCTTGTCCGGTTCGCCATCCACTAGCAGCACGCGAGGCTGTCCTCGCAGGCTTGCCACCGCCATTGCGCGATTGTTCTCCAGCGCCGTATCCGCAGCGGGAATCACCTCCACCTCATACTGTACAAAAGAGCCATCCGGCCGCATGCCCGGCGCGCGGAATGCATTGTCGCCCGGCTTCAATTCAATCTCCCGCTCGGCCACGAGGAACTGGCTTTGATACAGCCGCACCTTTGCCTTGGTCGCGACGTTGCTGCGAATGTTTGCGGCGAGGTCGAATGGCTCACCCTGCTTCAGCCGCGCGGGCACCTCCACCCGCTCCACCAGCACCTCGGGCTTTTGGGGATTGCGCAGCGGCACCGTCCACACCTCCACGCCAGATCGCCCCAGCCTTGCGGCAGTGTCCAGAGCCCGGCCAGCCGTGTCGTTGCCATCGCTCAGCAGCACGATGCGCCGCGACTGGCCGGATGGCAGCATGGCACCGGAAAGCTCCAGAGCGCTGCCGATGTCCGAGGCGCGCGCATCCACCGCAGAGGGCCAGGCCGAAAGAGCTGCGCGTTCCATGGGAGGCTGCCACACCTCTGCCTCGCGGCCAAATCCCACCACTCCCACGCTATCGCCAGCCCGCTGCGCCGGCAGCGCAGAGGCTACAAAATCCCTCGCCTGCTTTGCCGCCTCGGGCGAGACACTGGCCGAGGCATCCACCACAAATAGCACACCCATTTCCGGAGAAGGCAGGAGCGCACGCAGACCAGCGAGCGAGAGCACCAGCAGCGCGAGAATGACCGAGCGCAAAAGCAGGCAAGCCACGCGCTGCCTCGGAGTAAAGTCCGCCAGAGAGCGCCGGTGCCCCAGCGCGACGAGCGGGAGCGCCAGCAGTGCGAGGAGAAACCACGGATTTGAAAATGCAATGCTCACTCCGTTTTCCTCCGGTGAAAAAGCCACCACTCCGCTGTGAACAAAAGCAGCGCCCCAAGCGAGAGCCATTGCCATGGAGGAAGGATATTCATTCCCGCTGCGGCCATGCCCGGGGCCGAGGCTGAGGAGTCTCCACCCGCACCACGCAGGTCCGATTCTCCAGCGCTAAAAGTATTCACCGCAATCCATCGCGTGGAGTCGCCCGCAATGAGCGCATAGTATCCATTTCGCATGGGCTGAAATGCCCGCTCAATCGTCCCCGCAGGCACACTGCCGGCCGGCGGGGGTGCAATGAGCGGCTCCGCCGAAACCCGCTCTCCCGTTCCCAAGGCCATGCTTTCTCCTGCAAGCGCCGACATACTGGATTCCTGCTGCTCGCCTGCGAGCCAGTGCAGCGTGTTGCTCATGAGCAACGGGAAGGCGACGCGCAATGGAAGGTCGCTCTCCATCACGTCGAAAGCGATCGCCGCCATGCGCTGGCCCTTGCGTTCCCCGGCAATCAGCAGTGGATTGTCAAACGAGCGCAGCGGCGCGGTGAAGACCCAGCCATCGCGCGGCGCGGGCAATTCGATCCCGCCCGCGCGGAGAATCGCCACGTTTTGCAAACTGACATTCCGCGTGGCTGGGTGCGCTGCATCCACATCCGTCACCAGCGGTTGTTCCAGCGACTTCCCTGCGGGGAACGGGTTCGTCTTCAGGAACAAATAGTTGCCCACAGCCGCCGACAGGTCGAAGCCAGCTGGCAGCGCATTGTCGAAAATCACCACCTCAAATTTTGGCGCGAGCGACTCCTGCCATCCGTCGGGTGTGATTACCTGGTATTTCAGCGTCGTATCCACCCCGAGGAATTTTTCGAGAAAGGGATTTCCCTGCGACACCAGCAGCACGCGCGCGGGCCGCATCGGCGGGAGCAGCGCATATGCCGTGTTGTCCACCGGCAGCGCGTCCTTGGCAGAAAGCCGCGCCACGAGCCAGCCGCGGGCGTTGCGGGAAGGGCGGGGCACGCTTGCAAATATTTCCTGCCGCTTTTCTCCTGGCGCCAGCGTGAAGGGCCGCACCTCCAGCGCACGCCCATCGAAGGAAAGCTCCACATCCATAACCGCCTGAGCCTGCCCGAAATTTTGCACCTCCAGCAGCACTTCACTCGTCTCGGGGCTCGCTGGGAGCGCACGCGAGGCGAACCGCGTAATCGCCACGTTGTCCCGCGCGGTCCCCACGACCTGCGAAATCACCTGCCGCTTCGATGCCGCCACTGCGGACCGGTCACTGATGAAGATGATTTCGTTCACTCCTCCCCCGCTCGCGAGCAGCGTATTTGCAAGCGCGATAGCCCGTCCCTCATCCCCGCCCGCGTCCACCGGCTTCAACTGCGCGAGGGCATCCAGCAAAGGCTTCTTCTCCGTGGTGAAGGACACCGCCACTGCGGCGTTTCCATCCAATGTCACGAGCGCCGTTTGCTGCCCCGCGCTGGCGCTCCGCACTTGCGCTTTCGCCGCAGACACAGCCTTAGCAAACCGGGTCTCCCCATCCGGTTCCAAGGCCTGCATCCGCGCGCGCGCATCGATGACGATCACGACGCGATGCCGCTCCGCGCTCGTGCTGGCTGCGGAGCGCTGTGCCGATGGACGCAACAGCGCGCCCACGATCAGCGCAAAGATGAGCAAGTGCAGCAGCAGCGAGAGCAAATGGCGCAGCTTGCGAAACAGCGCGCGACGACTCGTCTCATTCAGCGCCCGCTGCCAGAAAAGATGCGTACTCACCGTGAGTGACCGCCGCCGGTGTCGCAGGAAATAGAGCGCGATGATAATTGGCGCTCCCGCGAAAAACCACACGGCCCATGGTTGGAGAAAAGTCATGCGTGGGAGTTCATTTCACCATCACCCCATCGCGCAGCACCCGCAGCACGACATCTTCAAACGGCACATCCGAAAGCACCCGCGCATGCGCGATTCCGCGCTTGAGGCAGAACCGCTCCAGCTCCTCGTTGAAGGTTTCCACCTGCTCGCGGTAGCGGCGCAGCAGCGATTCATTCGCAGTCACCTCAATCGCCTCCCCGGTCTCGGCCTCGAGCAAGCGCAGATCGCCAGTCTCCACGGGCGACAGCTCCGCCGCGTGCAAAACCTGTAGCGCATGCACCTCAAACTGGCAGTGCCGCAACATGCTCAGCGGCTCCTCCCATCCCGCAGGGTCGAAAAAATCGCTGATCAAAATCACCAGTCCCCTCCGCTTCACACGCTGCGTGAGCGTGCGCACGCAGTCCAGCATGCGCGTGGGCCCATCGGCCTCCGGCGCATCGCGGAGAAACTCCAGTACGCTGTGAAAATGCGCTTTTCCGCGCGCCACCCCGAGTTCGCCGAGCAGGCGCGACGCAAAAAAATGGATGTTCACCGAGTCCAGATTAGCCAGCGCGATATACGCCAGCGCAGCCGCGAGACGCCGCCCCGCGTCGAACTTGGAAGCCGCCGGGTCCGCGCCTTCCGGCAGCCAGCGCATCGACGCACTGGCATCCACGAGAAAGCTCACCGGCAAATCCTGCTCCTGCTCGTAGAGCTTCACAAAGAGCCGCTCCAGCCGCGCATACGCCGGCCAGTCGATGCGCCGGAGTTCATCGCCCTCGCTGTATTCGCGATAGTCCGCAAACTCCAGGCTGCTGCCCTGTGTGCGGCTGCGCCGTTCTGCGCGGCGATCACCCCGCGCCAGCTTGCGGGCGAGCAGGTGCAGTTGCTCGAGTTTCGCGAGAAACGCGGAGTCAAATAGCGCAGCCTCGCCCTTGCTCACGGCGGTGTCGCTCACCGGGCGTCGAATTCGACCTTGTAGAATTGTTTGTCCGACGTGCCCGAGAGCGCGATGCTGCTGAACGTCCGTCCAGTGGTGGATACCACGCCCGTGACGCGCTCATTGGCCAGGCCACCGCGCGCATCGATCCGGACCGTACCGCGCCCTGCATCCACCCACGTCCCCACGTAGCCGAGATTCGCCGTGCCATACACATTGATGAACACGCGCCCGCTTTTATACATCTGCACATGGGCGTTAGTGAGCCGGTAGGGGCGCTGCCCGGCCATGTGATACCATCCGGCACCCACGCGCGTGGAGTTGACCGTGACCACAGGTTGCGGGCGATTCGGGCGGTCCGGCCATCCCGGGCGACCTGGGCGGCCCGGACGATCGGGACCATCCCATGGCGGTGGGACTGTTTCCTCCTCACGATTCGCACCACTAAAGCGCGCCTTGATGATTTCCCGGCTCTGCGAGCCCGCGATCTTGATTGTCTCGATGCCCCACCCTCCATGCTCGCGCTGCAACTCCACCCGCCCTTGTGCCGAGGCAGTTTTTCCCCACGCCGAGGTTATCTCCAGCGTGATGGTGTCGCGGTCCAATTCCTTCCAGGAGCCGTTGAAATTGGTCACCGTGTCGCCGATCAAATTCAGCGAAAAGTAACCATCCGGCTTGAGGTTGATGCGCGCCACACCGATGTCCGAGGAACGTCCGCCCCGCTCCACCTCGCCCGGTCCGCTGGCACTGGCGCTGAGTTCGCGGGGGGCGGCGAGCGCCGCCGTGCTGGTGATGGCCGCGCCGAGTACGGCATAGCGGAAGAAGGTGGAGGTATTCATTGCCCAAGGAGATACCCGAGGGTTCCCGGAACGCAACCAAGGACCTTTAGCCGTTCAATACATCGCGCACCTTCTGCGCCACCGCCGCCACGCTGTAAGGCTTTTGCAAAAAGAACGCTCCCGCCTCCAGGCTGCCACTGTGCAAAATTGCATCCTCCGTGTAGCCGCTGCAAAAGATGACCTTCGCGCTGGGATGCAGCGGGATGAGCTGCTGGGCAAGTTCGCGTCCACCCATCTTGGGCATCACCACATCAGTGAGCAGGAGATCGATGGTCAGTCCGGGATTCTCGCTCACAATGCGCAGCGCAGCGCAGCCGTTCTCCGCGCAGAGCACGCGGTAGCCAAGTTCTTCCAGCACCGTGGTACCGAGTTCCCGCAGCATCGGCTCATCCTCCACCAGCAGCACCGTTTCGTGACCTGACGGTGCCACGGATGGCGTGGCCCTCTCCGGCAGCGGCGACGCAGTTTCCTCGCAGCACGGCAGGTACACCCGGAAAGTCGTGCCCACCCCCATCTCGCTGTATACGGCGATGTGCCCCCCGCTTTGCTTCACGATCCCATGGCAGGTCGCCAGCCCGAGGCCTGTTCCCTTGCCCTGTCCCTTCGTGGTAAAGAAAGGCTCAAAGAGGCGCTTTTTCACCTCTGCCGACATGCCGCTGCCTGTATCGCTCACCGCGAGCATCACATACTTGCCGGGCTTCACCTCTGCGCGTTGCCCCGTGTAGGTTTCATCGAGCACGGTATTGCTCACGTCGATGGTCAGGCAGCCGCCGTCCTCCATCGCGTCGCGCGCATTCACCGACAGGTTCAGCAGCACCTGCTCGAGTTGGTGTAGATCCGCCTTCACCGCGTGCAGCGGCTCATGCATCACCGTTTGCAGTTCGATGCGTTCGCCCAGCAGCCGGCGGAGCATCTTTTCCATGCTCACCACCACATCACCGGGGTTGAATACGCGAGGCTGCAAAATCTGTTTCCGGCTAAATGCGAGCAACTGCCGTGTCAGCGCCGCTGCGCGCTCCCCGGCCTTCCGGATCTCCGAGATGGCGGACACCGCGCCGTGCTCCGGTGCCAGCTTCGCTTCCGCCACATCCGCATAGCCGATAATCGCCGTGAGGATGTTGTTGAAATCATGTGCCACGCCGCCGGTGAGCTGCCCGAGCGCCTGCACCTTTTGCGATTGGAGCAATTGCTCCTCGAGCCTGCGCTGCTCGGTCACATCGCGGCTGTTGAACACGATACCGCGCACAGCCGGATCATCGAGCAGGTTGTTCCCCCTTCCTTCCAGGATACGATAGGTCCCGTCCTTGTGCCGGAAACGAAAACTCAAAAGCGGCGTGTTCCCGTGGTTTTGCAAAGCGTTCAGAAAGGCCTGCATCACCCGCGGCGAGTCGTCGGGATGCACAAACTCGAATGCATTTCTCCCACGGTAATCGTTCTCCTCCCAGCCCATCACGGTGTGGATGGAGTTGCTCTCAAATCGAATGGTTCCATCGGCATCCAGGATGGTGATGAGATCCAGCGAATACTCCGTGAGATGCCGGAAATACGCCTCGTCCAGACGCAGGCGCGCCAGTTCCCGCCGCATTTCGGCCACTTCAGACTCCGAAGGCGCCAGACTCAGCCCGGAGGCAAATTCAGTGGCTAAAGATTGGGCTAGACCGGCGGGGGGATTCACGGCCGTCGGCAGTACAGACATATGCAATTATTTCAGAACAGATACAGCACTTCACTTGCCACTGATGCATAAGACACGGATGAATTCGTAACTCAAATGACAGCATACCTTATTTCGCCTCGCGGAATGGCGTTGCTGCTCGCAGGACTCACCCCCCTTTCTGTAGAAGCAGCAGGCCTCCAACGTAATTCAGCAGGCGCCCGCTCGCTCGCCACCGGGGGAGCATCCTCTGTGACGGATTCATCGGCACTCCCCGCCATGGCCGCAAACCCCGCATCTTTGGGTTTCATAGAGAAACCCTCCTTCGCCATCAACCTCGGCGCAGGCCTGGCGCGGGGCCGTTACACGAACCGTGACGGCGATACCAGCCACCTCGAGGAATCTGGCATCATCCCCGATGGCGCGCTCGTATTCCCGCTGGGCGGTGGCTTCACGGCCGGTATCGGCGCGGCGTACGATTCCGGCTTGCGGGCGGACTGGCGTTACCGCGATCTTCCCGGCGGGCTGGATGGCGGCACCAGCTACGGCACCCGCCAGCATCTTTCGGAAATCACCGTCGGCCGTATCGGTGCGTCGATTGCCTGGCAGCCAGTGCCCCAGCTTTCCATCGGCGCTGGCGTGAGTGCGCTGTGGAACCGCAACCGTCTCTCGGCACCCTACATTTTCCAGTCGCAGCCCGCGCTGCGCACCGCCAAAACGCTGCTCGACATGGAAACCGAGGGCTGGGGCATTGGTGCCAATCTCGGCGTGCTCTGGCAGGTAAATGAAAAGCTGCGACTCGGCCTGGCCTACCGCAGCGAGACCCGTGTGGAAACCCATGGGCGCGCTCGTGCGAATGCCGGGGTGCAATTCAGCCGCGTGGGCCTCGGCGCTGCAAAACCCACCGCCGACTACGATGCCGAGGTGACCAATGTCTTCCCTCAAACGGTTGAACTCGGCATGGAGTGGAAAGCCACGGAC
>JAYUWZ010001084.1:0-2570 GCA_043753265.1 Verrucomicrobiaceae bacterium | reverse complement strand
ACGAAGTGAACCCCCACATTATCGAGGCGGTAAAGAGACACCATGAGTCCAAAGTCCCAGCCGCACACGCGCACACATCTCCCTAGACGCACTGTTTCCATCATCGGGACTGGCAGCTACCTGCCGGAACGGGTGATGCCCAACTCTGAAATCGAAAAGCTGGTGGACACCAGCGACGAATGGATTGCCTCGCGCACGGGCATCCGCGAGCGCCGGATTGCCGACGAGACCGACGCCACAAGCGACCTCGCCACAAAAGCCGCGCAATCCGCGATCGAGAACGCGGGCATCAAGGCAGATGAGATCGACCTCATCATTGTCGCTACGATCACCCCGGACCACTTCATGCCCTCCACCGCGTGCATCGTGCAGACGAAGATCGGAGCGACGAAGGCGGTGTGCTTCGACATTTCCGCTGCGTGCTCGGGCTTCCTTTACGGCATCGAGATTGCGCAGCAGTTCATCACTTCGCACACCTACAACACGATCCTCGTCATCGGGGCCGAGAAGCTCTCGAGCGTGGTGGACTGGACGGATCGCAATACGTGCGTGCTTTTCGGTGACGGCGCGGGCGCAGCCATCCTGCGGCATCGCGCGCACGGGCATGGCGTCATCGCAACGCGCATGGGCAGCAATGGGGAGCTGGCGGATTTGCTGCAGATTCCCGGCGGCGGAAGCGCCAAGCCGATTCACGCCGGCAATGTGCACGAGAAGCTCAACACCATCCGCATGGAAGGCCGCGAGACCTTCAAGCACGCGGTGACCAACATGGTGGAGAGCGCCCGGCAGGTGCTCGACGATGCGGGACTCGATGCCGAGGACCTTGCCTGCGTGATTCCACACCAGGCCAATCTGCGCATCATTTCCGCAGTCGCCGAACGCCTGAATGTGCCAATCGACCGCGTGATGGTGAACCTCGACCGCTTTGGCAACACCAGCGCCGCCGCAGTGGCCATTGCACTGGATGAGGCCAACCGCACCGGGCGCATGAAGGTGGGGGATTACGTGCTGCTTGTCGTCTTCGGCGGCGGGATGACGTGGGCCAGTTCCGTGATTCAATGGTAGGCCGCGCTTTCCCTGCCCGGGAAAGTCTGCGATAGACTTTTGTCTGTGCGCTGGATCCTGCCTCAACCCATTGACCCGCAACTATCGGCGAGCATCGTAGCCGGCACGGGCGTGGCCCCATGGGTGGCCGAATTGCTGGTGAGGCGCGGCATCACCGAACCCAGCGACGCCATCCGCCTGCTGGAGCCGCGACTGCGTGGGCTCAGCGACCCCTTTCTCCTGCCGAATATGGACGCAGCCGTGGAACGCGTGCTCGTGGCGATTGATCGAAATGAACGCATCGCGCTCTACGGCGATTACGATGTGGATGGAGTCACCTCGCTCACCATCCTCACGCGTGTGCTCCGCGCGTACGGGAGCCAGCCAGCGGCCTTCCTCCCGCATCGCGTGGATGAAGGGTACGGGCTCAGCGCCGATGGCATCGGGCGCTGCATCGAGTCGCATTCCCCTGCCCTCCTTCTCGCGGTGGATTGCGGCACCACGAGCGTCGACGAGATTGCGGGGCTGCGGACCGCCGGGGTGGATACCGTGGTGCTCGATCACCATGAGCCAAAGTCGGAACTGCCGCCTGCCGTGGCGATCGTGAATCCGAAGCTCGGGAAGGATTTTCACTACCTGTGCAGCGCGGGCCTCGCATTCAAACTGGCGCACGCGCTGCTGAAGCGGCGGCCACTCCCGGGGTTTGATCTCAAGGACATGCTCGACCTTGCGGCCATCGGCACTGTTGCGGACATCGTGCCGCTCGTGGATGAAAATCGCATCCTCGTAAAAGCGGGCCTGGAGCGGATGGAGCAGACAAAGTGGCCAGGCGTCCGCGCGCTCATCGAGGTGGCCGCGCTGAGGCGTCCTTATACCACGTCGGATATCGGCTTTGGCATCGGCCCCCGGCTCAATGCCGCCGGGCGTCTCGCATCTGCGGAGGCCGCGCTGGAACTCCTGCTCACCGAGGAGGACGCACGTGCCCGCCTGCTCGCCAAGACGCTCGACCAGCAAAACAAGGAGCGCAGGAGCGTGGAGGAGGACGTGCTGGCCATGGCCGAAGCGCAGATCATCGGGAAATATGATCCGGAGTCGGATGCCGCCATCGTCGTGGGGGCCACTGGATGGCACCCCGGTGTCGTGGGCATCGTGGCTTCGCGGCTGCAGCGCAGGCATCACCGCCCGGTCATTGCCATTGCCTTCGACAGCGTGGGCGTGGGCAAAGGCAGCGCGAGGAGTATCGAAGGGCTTTCGCTCGTCGCAGCGCTGGAGCGGTGCAAGTCGCACCTGGATAAATTTGGCGGTCACGAGATGGCCGCGGGCCTCACGATGCGGCAGGAGGTTTTCGAGCCTTTTCAGCGCGCATTTGCGGAAGCCGCGCGGGCCATGCTGACGACCGAGCAATTAGTCCCCCGGCTCAGGCTGGATGCGGAGTTGCGCCTCGGCGACATCCATCTGGATCTCCTTGATGAACACGATGCGCTGCGCCCGTTCGGCATCGGCAATCGCCAGCCCGTGTTCTTCGC
>JAYUWZ010001083.1:0-5597 GCA_043753265.1 Verrucomicrobiaceae bacterium | reverse complement strand
GTCGACAAGGAGGTTACCGCAGACGCACCATTCGCAGCCACTTTTGTAAAAGCCGGCAAACGCACCCACGTAGCCTGGAACCTAGGGGAAAAGCCCATTACGGTGACATTCAGCGATGGCGTGAAGGTTGAGTGCGCCGCACGCTCGCTTGGAGTGAAGTAGGCCGAAAGATTTCTCCAAGGCCTTCGGTTTTCGAATTCCTCACCTTTTACCATTGCCATTCGCACCGCCCCGCCGTTTTGAGTGAGGGTCCATGTCTGTCGTTGTAGAGCCTATCGAAAAGGGCGGTTCCGGCCGCAAGTTCTGGCGTGTGAACGTATCAGGGCAGTCGCATATCCTGGTGAGGTATGGCGAGGAACGGCCGGAGAACCGGTACTACGTGGAGATTGGGCAATTTCTGGCCAGCGTGGGGGTGCGGATTCCGAAGGTATATTACCATGATCCCGCAGAAGGGTTGATTTTGATGGAGGACGCCGGCGGCGGCGATCTGTGGTCGCATCGCGCCGACCCGTGGCCGCAGCGCCGGGCGCTCTACCAGCGTACGCTGGATGAAGTGCTCATGCTTCACACACGGGCGCATCTGGTGGAACCGCGACCACATTTGCAGCAGTCGTTTGACGAGGCGCTGTATCGCTGGGAGCAGAATTATTTCATCGAAAACTGCCTGCAGCGGCACTTCGGGATTGCGGAGCCAGATATCGAGCGCGACCGACTCGCAGAGATCGCCGTGCAACTGGCCGCAGAGCCGCGCTGCCTCGTGCACCGGGATTTCCAGAGCCAAAATGTTATCATTCGCGACGGCCAGGCATGCTTCATTGATTTCCAGGGGCTGCGCCCTGGTTTGGCGCAGTACGATATTGCCTCGCTACTGCTGGACCCTTACGTGGCGCTAACCCCTGCAGAGCGGAACGAACTGCTCGGCCACTACCTCAGCGGGCTCATGGGCGCGGAGCGTAGCGAAGAAGCGGAGTGGATGCGGCTTTACGATTTGTGCGCGATGCAGCGGCTCATGCAGGCGCTCGGCGCGTACGGAAAGCTGGGCCATCTCGATGGCCGCACCGAGTTTTTGGAGCATGTGCCAGTGGCCTTGACGAGGCTGCGCGAGGTGGTGGCGCGGGTGGGGGGATTGGATCGGCTGGGCAGGCTGCTGGGGCAGGTGGGGTAGAGTAGCGCGGACATCCTGTCCGCTTCCGGCAGGAACCGTCGTGGCACCCGCAAATCGGTAGTTCGCGCGGAAAACGTAATTTTTTTTTGCAATCGGGGCGGCAGGTCCTAGGGTGGCGGATTCATGCAGCCAGTCGCACATTTGTCCAATATACCGGAGAGTCCATTTGCGCCATGCGATACATTCGCGAGGCGCCACCTGGGGTCGAGTGAAGCAGAAATAGCACAGATGCTGGCCTCCCTGGGGCTGCCCTCGGTGGATGCGCTGGTCGAGCGCACGGTGCCCGCGGGCATCCGCCTTTCCGCGCCGTTGAACATTCCCACGGCCAAAGGCGAGAGCGCGGCGCTGGCAGAGTTGCGGGCATTGGCGGAGCGGAACCTGGTATACAAAAGCTACATCGGGCAGGGCTACCACGGGTGCATCACCCCGCCGGTCGTGCAGCGGAACATTTTGGAAAACCCCGGCTGGTACACAGCCTACACGCCGTATCAGGCCGAGATTTCGCAGGGCCGGCTTGAGGCCATTTTAAATTTCCAGACGATGGTATGCGACCTCACGGGCATGGCTGTTGCCAATGGCTCGCTGCTCGACGAACCGACCGCCGCCGCCGAGGCGATGCACATGGCGCTCGCCGCGAAGAAGAACGGCGCGCGTGCGATTTTCGTTTCCTCGCGCTGTCACCCGCAAACCATCGCGGTGGTGCAGACCCGCGCGGAACCCCTCGATGTGAAGGTGATCGTCGGCGAGACGTTTGATTTCTCCGAGCCCGTGTGCGCCGTGCTCGTGCAGTATCCCGACACGTTCGGCGTGGTGCAGGATTTCACAGAGTTCTTTGCAAAAGCCCACGCTGCAGGCGCGCTGTGCATCTGCGCAGCGGACCCGCTCGCACTCACTATGCTTCGCCCCCCGGGCGAATTTGGCGCGGATATCGCAGTGGGCAATACGCAGCGCTTTGGCGTGCCCCTGGGCTATGGTGGCCCCCACGCGGCGTATCTGGCGTGCAAGGACGACCTGAAGCGCATCATGCCCGGTCGCCTGGTCGGCGTGAGCAAGGATTCCAATGGCAACCCTGCTTTCCGTCTCTCGTTGCAAACACGCGAGCAGCACATCCGCCGCGACAAGGCGACGTCGAACATCTGCACTGCGCAAGTGCTGCTGGCGGTGATGGCCTCCATGTATGCGGTGTATCACGGCCCAGATGGACTGCGCCGCATTGCCGAGAGGGTGCATCGCCTGGCAGCAGCGTTTGCGAGTGCCGTGCAAAAGCTCGGGCACACGGTGGCTGCGGGCACGGTGTTCGACACCGTGCTGGTGAAAGTGGGCGCGACCGGGACGTCCGCAATCCTCAAGGCCGCAGACGCTGCAAAGGTAAGCCTGCGCGCAGTAGGCACCGATTCGTTTGCCGTGACTTTCGATGAGACGTCCAGCGCGGAAGACACACAGGCGCTGCTGGCAGTGTTCAATGGCGGCGAGGCCACCAACCTCACGCTCGATGCCGCGACGGACGCCACCTTTGCGACGCCGCATGCGCGCACGAGCCGCTATCTCACGCACCCGGTTTTCAATTCGCACCACACCGAGCACGAAATGCTGCGCTACATGCGCAGGCTGGAGTCGAAAGACCTCTCGCTGTGCCACTCGATGATCTCGCTCGGCTCGTGCACGATGAAGCTGAACGCCACCAGCGAGATGTTTCCAGTGACCTGGCCGGAGCTCGGCGGCATTCACCCGTATGCGCCTGCCAGGCATACGGAGGGCTATCGCGAGATGTGCGCGCAGCTCGCGCAGTGGCTTGGCGAAATCACCGGGCTGCCCGGCGTATCGCTGGAGCCCAATGCGGGCTCGCAGGGTGAATACGCGGGGCTGCTGTGCATTCGCAAATACCACGAATCGCGCGGCGACTCGCAGCGCGACGTGTGCCTCATCCCCACCAGCGCGCACGGCACGAACCCCGCAAGCGCGGTGATGGCCGGGATGAAAGTCGTAGCCGTGAAGTGCGACGACAATGGCAACGTGGACATGGCGGATCTGAGCGCCAAGGCCACGGCGCATTCCGCGCAGCTCGCTGCACTGATGATTACCTACCCGAGCACACACGGCGTATTCGAGGAGAGCGTGCGCGAGATTTGCGCACTCATCCACAGCCACGGCGGGCAGGTGTATATGGACGGCGCCAATATGAATGCGCAGGTGGGGCTCACCTCGCCGGGCCGCATCGGCGCAGATGTATGCCATCTCAATCTGCACAAAACTTTTTGCATCCCCCATGGCGGCGGCGGACCGGGCATGGGCCCGATTTGCGTGGGGTCGCACCTCACTCCGTTCCTCTCGGCGGAAGAACGCCAGGGGCCGGATACGCGCATCGGCGCGGTGAGCGCGGCGCACTTTGGCAGCGCGAGCATTTTGCCCATCCCGTGGATGTACATCCGCATGATGGGCGGCGAAGGGCTCACGGATGCGACGAAGCTCGCAATCCTGAATGCCAACTACATCGCGCACCGCTTGGAGACCTTCTTCCCGGTACTCTACCGCGGCACGAATGGTTCCGTCGCGCACGAGTGCATCCTGGATCTGCGCAGCTTCAAGGGCACGACCGCCGAGGACGTGGCAAAACGCCTCATGGATTACGGATTCCACGCGCCCACGCTGAGCTGGCCCGTCGCGGGCACGCTCATGGTGGAGCCCACGGAGAGCGAGAGCCTCGCGGAACTGGATCGCTTTTGCGATGCGATGATCGCCATCCATTCCGAGATGATCGCCGTGGAATCCGGTGCCATGGACAAGGCGGACAACCCGCTGAAAAACGCGCCGCACACCGCAGTATCGGTGATCACTGGCGAGTGGGCGCATCCCTACACCCGCGAGCAGGCGGCGTATCCCGCGCCATGGCTGCGCGAGTTCAAATTCTGGCCTGCCGCCGGCCGCGTGGATAATGTATTTGGCGACAGAAACCTCGTCTGTACTTGCCCCAGTGTGGAGAGCTACGCTTCCTAGCAGGGAAGCATGAGTTCTCCTTCCACGAACGCGAACAAGGGCCGTGTCATCGCATTCACGCGATGGTTCATCGTGCTCATGTGCGCGGGCTTTGTGTGTGGCGGTGCGATGTCGTTCTGGCATGGCCTGCGCGAACGCAGGTTGAACAACGAGGCCGCAGGCTGGCCTGCGGCGGAGGCGCAGGTGCTGCGTGGCTGGGTGAAAACGGTGGAAACGAAAACCGGAAACTACAATCAGTACCGCGGACAGATCTATGAGGTGATGGTGGACTTCACCTTTACCATCGAGGGCCAGACGCTCAATGGCAGCAGCCCGGCTCCACGCCAGATCGGCGACGAGGAGGGAAAAATCGAGGCCCAGGCAATAGCGGATTCCTTCGCCCCCGGTTCATCGTTGCCGGTCTATTATCAGCCAGGCAATCCGAAGGAAAACCGCCTCCGAAGGATCGAAGTCGCGACACACGTCTGGATCTGGTTTGCGGTTCTGGGCGGACTGATGGTGCCCGCGAGTCTCTATGGGATTTGGTGGATGCTGTGCCGTTTCGAGCGGGTGCAAAAATCGTCACTACCATAGCCCGAAGCGAAGCGCGGCTTTGGTGTATGGCGCTCTCCGAGCGGCATGCCAAAGCACACGCCGAAGGCGTACTTCTCTAAATCTACCGGATCGTCACCGGCACGCCCGCCTTCACTTTTCCCGCCAGTCGCACCACGTCCCAATTAGCCAGTCGCACGCAGCCATGGCTCGCCGAGCGGCCGATGCTGTCGGGATCATTCGTCCCGTGCAGGCCGATTCCCTTTTTGTTGAGTTGAATCCAAATCACTCCCACAGGATTGTTCGGACCCGGAGGCAGCATGTGAAAGTTGTCGCTCCGCTCCCCCTTCTTCAGCATCGCCTTATCATAGCGAAAATTCGGCATCTTCGCGACGCCCTTTATCTTCCAGTCGCCCACAGGCGACTCCGTCTGCTCGGAGCCGATGGTCACCGGGTAGGCGGCAATAAGCTTCTCACCGTCGTAGACTGAGAGCATGCTGGTATTAACATCGATCTTTACAGAAGCAGTGATCGGAGTGGCTTCGGAAGTTTTCGGCTTTTCGGCCTTCTTGCCTTTCTCGTCCTTCTCATCGGCTTCTCCGTCCACATCGTTGGCCGCCTCTGCCAGTTCGCTGCCGGGTTTCAGTTCTTTCACGGTAGCAAGAGCGAAGGGCTCCACATTCGGAACTTTCAGCGTGTCGCCCGCCTTGAGCGCCTTGGTCTTCCCGGGATTCAGTTCCTCGAGGAAATCGACATCCGCGTGAAATTTCTCCGCGATGGCCTCGGCAGCCTTCTCATACGGCAGAGACTTCTGCTTTGCCTGGGCAGGGATCGCGTCAGGCATTTCGCCCACACTCTGCAGGTCGGCATCCGTCACCGTGTAAGTGAGAAACAAAGGCTCGATGCC